>JANYLD010000209.1 GCA_025363835.1 Armatimonadota bacterium | reverse complement strand
CGCGCGTGGGAGGCACGTCCATCGTCTTACCGTTCCCGTGTAGCCTCGAACTTCACGCCAGCTACGGCAGCGACGAAATCAAAGCCGCCCTGGGAGGAGCAACGTTCACCTCGGCAGGCGTCACGGGAGTCGGGGTGCTTCACTTTCCCGAGATCAAGACAATCGCGGCTCTGGTCACGTTCCAGAAGACTGAGAAGGAATTCTCGCCCAGCACGATGTATAAGGACTACCCCATTAGCAGAGAGTTGCTGCACTGGGAGACCCAGGTGCAGACAACCCAATCTCGCGGCCAAGGCCTGAATCTGATCCACCACAAACAACGCGGCTACACGATGCTGTTCTTCGCTCGCACGCGCAAGAAGGTGGACGGCATTACCTCCCCATACACGTTTCTCGGCACCGCCGACCTTGTGAGCTTTGAGTCCGAGCGGCCAATCCAAATGATTTGGCGCCTCGCCCATCTAATGCCAGTGGAGATGTTCGAGGAGAATCGGCGCGGTGGCTAACGCGGCGCCCACCACCACTTCATGCTTCAGATTCCCACTCCTCCCTTTTCCCCGAATTCGCGGTCGGTCTACCGCAAATCTTCGAAGCCAAGCGCAATCTCGCTTCGCCGGCTCAAACACTCCTCGACATCCCCAACCTGAGCGTTAGATGAGCAGCATCGCCGGGCGCTGAAGGAAAGGCGCTAAACTGTTGTTGGTCTGGTCAAGCGGCCCCTGGATATTACTTGCTGTTGGCATTCCATAAAAGCAGGCTGGTTGCCGCATTGAGCGTGGGCAGTTTTGATTCACCTTTTTTAAAGCGTCCGGAGAGCGAATGGCTGTGTTCGAACAGCCTGGCATTCGCTATCTTCGACGGCTTTCCCGTCTCTCCTGGTCACGCCCTCGTGATCACAAAGCGGGTCGTAGCAACCTGGTTTGACGCCGGTCCCGACGAGCAGAAGGCCGTTATGGACTTGGTTAGCGAAACCAAGGAGGTCCTGGATGCTCGGCTGAAGCCCCGTCCGGACGGTTACAACGTCGGATTCAACGCGGGCCCTTCGGCTGGCCAGACGGTGCCTCATCTCCACGTGCATGTCATTCCACGTTATGAGGGCGACGTGGCTGATCCACGAGGAGGGGTGCGCCACGTGATCCCGGGTAAGGGAAACTACCTCAAGAAATCTGCCAACCAGGAGAGCTCAACGAGCTTACACCTGGCCACCGGACATCCGGACGATCCACTCTGGCCTCGAATCGAGCCGCGCCTGCAAGGCGCGACCGAGATGGATGTTCTCGCCTCCTTTGTTCAACCATCGGGTCTTGATCTGATTCAGTCGGCGCTGTTTCTCGCACTGAAGGCCGGGGCACGGGTTCGCATTCTTGTTGGCGACTACTTGTATATTACCGATCCAGAAGCCCTCCGCCGCCTGCTCGCCTGGATGGATCTCGCGAAAGACGAATGCGCTACAGGCAGCTTTGAGGTCCGTCTCGCCGAGATCAAGTCTCTGCAGGCAAACCCCAGTTCATTCCACCCAAAAGCGTGGCGGATCGCCGACCAGTCCGGTGGACTCATCGTAGTCGGCAGCAGTAATATCTCGAAAGCGGCACTGGAGACAGGGATTGAGTGGAACCTGCTCGGCAATGTCGCGCCGGGCGAAAAACTCCACACCGAATTGCTAAGCGCTTTCGCTGCCTTGTGGGACCAATCGACGATCCTGACCGAGATGCTTGTCCAGCAATATGCCTCGTTGGCATCGAGGTCACGAAAGCTCATTATTCAGCCTGAGTCCCAGGATGTCTCCGATGAACCCAAGAGCCCTAGGCCGTGGCAAAAGAAAGCGTTGGAGTCGTTGGCACGAGTCCGGGCAGAGGGTTTTCGGCGGGCCCTGATTGCCGTTGCTACCGGCCTCGGGAAGACTTGGCTGGCGGCCTTCGATGCGGTGTGGCTGGGGGGCCAACTTGAACGCCGACCGCGGGTGCTCGTCGTGGCGCATCGCGCGGAGATTTTGATCCAAGCAGAAGCGACATTTCGCACAG
>JANYLD010000171.1 GCA_025363835.1 Armatimonadota bacterium | reverse complement strand
CCCGACTGGGTCGGCGCCGACGATCCTCACATCCGGCGCATCCTTTTTAAATCGCTTCGCGCAACCCGTAATTGTGCCGCCCGTCCCCACGCCGGCCACAAAGTAGTCGAACTTGCCGCCCGTTTGCTCCAAGATTTCGCCCGCGGTGCCGTAATAGTGGGCGTCGTTGTTGTTTGGGTTCGAATACTGGTCGAGGATGTGGGAGTTTGGAATCTCTTTGTTCAGCCGCTTGGCTACGCCGAACAAAGAATCCGGATGGTCGTGAGCGAGCTCCGTCGGTGTCCGAATAATCTCCGCTCCGAGAGCCTCGAGCACCACCTGCTTCTCCATGCTCATCTTCTGAGGCATGCAGATAATGAGTCGGTAACCCTTCACTGCAGCAGCCAATGCCAAGCCGATACCGGTGTTGCCGCTGGTGGCCTCGATCAACGTATCGCCAGGCTTGATCGTGCCTTCCTTCTCAGCCTCAAGCACCATCCGAACCCCAATCCGGTCCTTCAAAGACCCGCCCGGGTTCAAAAACTCGCACTTGGCGAGGATCTCGACCGGATATTCCTTGCCAATCCGGTTCAGCCGAACCAAAGGCGTATTCCCGACCACATGCAAAATATCCGGCGAAATCCCAGCCAAACTCATGCCCCAGATTATCGCCCGAACAGGACTCTCAACGTATGAGGAAAAGTAGTGAAATAGCGCCCGCTTGTTAGGTGAGAAGAGACAACGACCTAACAAACGGAAGAAAATGGCGACCGAAGGCTAACTTCCAAACGAAAGAAAGGCCTCTGCGCCTCTGCGTTCTCCGCGCCTCTGCGAGAAATCCGAAAAAACCGCGTCCTCCGCAAACCCCCGCGCCCTCCGCGTGAATTCCCAAAGACCCAATAGCCAGCACCCAGCACCCGCCTTAAAGCGGAATCACCGTCGTCTGCTTCGGAATCCCCATCACGAACGACGTCTTGATCTGCTGGATCCCCTTGATCTTTGTGAATTTCTCCCGCACCAACTGCTCATAAGCCCGGATATCCCGCACCAGCACCTTCAAAAGAAAATCAAAATCCCCGCTCACGTGGTAGCACTCCTGGATCTCCGGTATGTCCTGGATCTGCTTTCGAAACTGCTCGATCGGGCGTTCTTGGTGCAAGGACAAGGAGATCATTACCAGAGCCGTGATTTTTAACCCGAGCCGATCCGGGTCCAACAAAGCCACATACCCCCGAATCAACCCCGCCTTCTCAAGCGCCCGAACGCGTTGCAGAACAGAAGGAGGCGACAAGTTAACGGCCTTGGCTAAATCCGCATTCGTTATCCGCCCGTCCGTCTGCAGCAGATTAAGAAGTTGAACGTCCTTGTCATCGAGATGGGTCTTCACGGGAGTGCTCATACAAAACATTGTCCACAAATGCGAACTGTGAGCTTTAGGAAATTAGCCGTAGCCGCTAAAACTCTTCCTTTCTTTTTGTCATCCTGAGCGAGTCCGCGAGTCGCGGACCTAACTGTGGGCGTGAGATGCTCGTAGTAGCTGGCGAGACTTACGGTCAGGTCCTTCGACTCGGGGACTCGCTCAGGTTGACAAAAAAACAGGGTTCCTTTTCTTCTGGCGCTCACGTCGCCACCGGAATCGGATCATCTCCCTTCACGCGGTTCACTTGACTCCCGTGCATGTGCGCATAGGTACAGGTCAGCTCCAAACCATAGAAATAGATCTGAGCCGAGTAGTAGATCCACAAGAGAATGATTACCAATGCCCCCGCGCTTCCATAAGCCGCAGAAACGGACGAATAGGCAAAATACAGCCCCAGTAGATATTTGCTTAAAGCAAACCCAAGGGCAGCGGTTGCCGCCCCATACCAAACATCACCCCAAGCCACCATTCCCTTAGGCAACGCCCTGTAGGACAGGGCAAACACGAAGGTCAGAAAAATAACGGAAATGAACATGCTGAGGATATGTCGCCCGTGCAGACCTTGCGAGTGGGCAAGCCACGCAAGCCACGAATCAATTGCCAACCAAGAGACGAAGACTGCTGAGAAGACTAGAAACATGATCACCGACACAACCTTATTGATCAAGAACCCTTTTATGCCTGATCGAGACTTGACCTCCCATATCGCATTCACGCTGTCGGATAACTGTCCGAACAAGTTCGTCGCTCCATAGACTGCTACCGCAACAGAAAGAAGGGAAGCGATGACACTAACGCCTGGCTTTGCGGACTTCTGGATCATCGTCTCGATGAACATGGAACCGTCATGCCCTAAGTAGCCTTCGGCAATGTGGACGAAGTGCATACCCGCTTGGCTGTCCCCCAACACCCGGCTTGCGATGGCAACGCCGAGCACCAGCATCGGGGACAAACAAAGCATCGCGTAGAAAGAAAAGGCCGCCGCCAATCGGGTCGCGTTATCACCCAACCAG
>JANYLD010000150.1 GCA_025363835.1 Armatimonadota bacterium | reverse complement strand
AATGTTAAAGCCCAGGTGCGCAGCCCTGGGTGGAGGCGAAATCATCCCTGGCGCCCCAACTGGGTGCGATGACTCCCAACACACGAGCTGTTTTCAGACGAGGATTGAAGAGAAGTCTCAGCACTTCGTAGCTGCCCAAGTCTTTCCGGCCCAGACGGCGACACTGGAGATCAGAGAGCCGATGCAAGCCCCATAAATCCCGTATTTCGGTGTCAGCAGCCCATACCCGAGCAACGCAGTCACCATAGAAACGACGCTCCAAATGGCGATGTCTCGATCTCGGTGCTTGGCATACAGGGCGTTATGGGGGATGTAAGAAAGGGTGGCTATACCGGCGGAGACGATGAGGATGCCGAAGGCGGGCAGGTATTGGCTGTAAATAGGAGCCTTCTTGACGATCATCAGAAGGACGGGGGCGAGGGCAGCGGAAAGGACGGCGGCTAGGCCAACGACCAACCAAACACCGCGAGTCAGCTTTCTTATCGTGCGCTCGTAGGCGACAGTGTCTCCTGCGGCGGCGGATGCGAGCAGGGTTGGAAGGAGGATGGCGATGATCCCCGTGTCCGCGAAGGTCGGCATGAAGTTCGTCAAGCTCGAATAGTAGGAGTAGACGCCGACGAGGTCGTTGTTCCACTTGGCGGCCAGGAAGTAGCGATCAACCGTCGTGATGATGGTGGTGGCGCCTATGGCCACCGTAAATGCGGCGGAAGGTTTGAGGCCCCGCTTGATCCAGCCCCAATCCACTTTCTCTTTGATCGCGACCCGCCAACCTAGCGAGCGCATCCACACGCCCGAGAGCAAAAGACTGGCCACACCGCCCACGAACCAGAATATCCAGAGGGTCTCCAGGTTGCGGAAGGACTTGGCAAAGAACATCAGACCCACAAAACCCACGCACCACAAGCCAGTGCGCACAAAGAACACAAAGTTGGCGCGGAGCGGCTGGCCAAGGGCTACAAAGAGCCGGTTGCACTCCTGGCCCGAGTGCTCCAGGATGAGCAGGACGTAAAACCACGTCAAGAGCGGCCATGGGAGGATGTGGAGGACGAAGAGGAAAAGCATGGCGGGCAGAACCGCTACGTAGACCAAGAGATGGAAGACAATCTGGTCCCGGATGATAACGGCGGGGTTGACACGCTCCCCTGAGCAAATGGCGCGCGTGCTGTAGACGTCAAACCTTGCTCCTAGGAAAAGAGTGCCTAGGGTGGTGGACGCGTACATGAGGGCGTAGATGCCGAAGCTGGCTGGGCTCAAATAATGGGCTAAGCCCACCATCAGCATGAACCGGCTGGCCATCGACGTTCCCCGCAAGGCCATGTTCGCTATGGATTGGGGAGCGAGTGGCTTCTCCGGCGCCGCCCGTGGATAAGCGGCATAGCCGAGGGCGGCGGCTTCCAACTCGGCTTCTTGGGTTACGATCAGCTCATCTTCGATCATCCTAGACTTGCATCCTCACCGGAACTCCGGCAGTGGCCATGAATGAGCGAGCTTTGATTGGGCTTTGGTCAGTGAAGTGAAAGAGGCTGCCCACTGCCACTGCCGATGCGCCCCCCTCCTCCACCGCATCCACCAAGTGCTGCAAGGTGCCAGGTCCCCCGGAGGCGATGACCGGAATATCGACCGCGTTGCTGACCCGTCGCGTGATTTCGAGGTCGTAGCCTTCCATGGTTCCGTCTCGGTCAATCGAGGTGAGGAGGATCTCGCCCGCTCCCAGCTCGGCCATGCAGACAGCGTGAGAGAGGACATCCAAGCCGGTGGCTCGCTTGCCGCCATGCGTGAACACCAATGCTTGATCCCCCACCCGGCGGAAGTCGATCGAGGCAACGATGCATTGGCGGCCAAAAACCTCGGCTCCTTGCGAGATCAGGCCTGGATTTTCTACCGCCGCGGTGTTAATCGCCACCTTGTCGGCGCCCGCTCGCAGAAGGTTCCTAATGTCATCCACCGAGCGCACGCCGCCGCCGACACAGAACGGCATGAAGACCTGCTCCGCCGTCTTTCCAATAGTCTCGTAAAGGAGCCCTCGGCTGGAGTCGGTGGCTTGGATATCTAGGAAGATGAGCTCGTCAACCCCTTGAGCGTCGTAAATTCGACCGTTGGTGACAGGGTTTCCCGTGTCCCGCATCTCTTCAAACCTCCGCCCCTTCACCGTCCGCCCGTTGAGCAGAAGAAGCTTTGGAATAATGCGGGTCCGAAGCACTCTTTCATTGTGGCGCGGACGGGGGCCCTGGGGAGTCAGGGCCTTGGCTACGCACCCCAAGTCTCTGGGCTACGGACTCCACCGCAGGAACTCTTCCAAGATGCGCAAACCCATCTGCTGGCTCTTTTCTGGGTGGAACTGGGTTGCAAAGATGTTTGCTCGTTGCACGGCTGCAACAACAGGTCCCCCGTAATCGCAAACGGCGGCGATGACGCTCGCTGCGGCCGGCACGAATTGATAGCTGTGGGTGAAATAGAAGGCCTGCTCACCTTGAAGCCAACTTAAGGGCCCGGGCAGGCCACTTGCCTGAACGTCGTTCCAGCCCACGTGCGGGATGCGTAGTCCCTCTGGCTGTAAGGCGCGAACCTCTCCAGAAATCCAACCGAGCCCGTCATGCACCCCGTCCTCCAAGCCTCGATCCGCCAGAAGTTGCATCCCGACACATATCCCAAGAAGGGGCTTTCTTTCGACCAAAACGGCTTTTTCTAAGGCCGGGATAAGGCCGGAAGCCCGTAGCTGTGAAATACAAGTGCCAAACGCTCCCACACCAGGCAATATGATCCGCTCAGCCATAGCGAGTTGATCTGCGTCACCGGTTACGCACACCTGTGCGCCAACCGTTTCCAGCGCATTTCGTACGGAATGTAAGTTGCCTGCACCGTAGTCGACGACCGCTACGATGCCGCTATCTCCACGTCCACTTCGTTTAGCGCAAGCTCAAGCGTCCGCGCAGGCTTCTCGACCAATTGCGTCGTACGGTCCCATTGCCCCATGTCTGGCAGCGGTGCGGCCATAGGAATCATGGTGAGGTTCGGCTTCCAGGGAGCGACCGCGTGGCTCACCGCGATCTCGTTGAACTCCTCCTCGGAGATGTCTAGGTATTGAAGAAATAAGTCCAAGGAAGCGGGCCTAAACCCATCGTATTCCGCAACGAGCTTGGCCGCAGTTTCGCGGTCCAATCGCCCCTTTCGGATGTCGATGCTGGTCAAGTGGGCTGTCCTTGCGTAACCGCGCTTGATGTACTTCAAGTAGTCGCGGACCCCCTGCATGAAGCACTCGATCTTCTCGTAGGAGTACTCCGGCGGGACGCCTTCGACCCGATCGCCTTCCCAGCCAAGATCCTTTTCGATAACGGCGACTTGGGATTTCACGTCCCAGGGAACAAAGCTGCCGAGGCAGACCGATCGGACACCAACCCTCCGGAGGTCCTTCAACTCCGGATATCGGAACGGATTCAGGTCCCGCGGCTCGACACCCTCGATCATGCCCTCCATATCTTCGGCCGCAATCCCCAGATTTACGAAGCGATTGAAACGGCGCTCGTCGACTTCCTCAACCGTGTCGTAGCCGTAGTAGGCGGTGTACTCGGCGCTCGGCTCGCCCCAGAAGAGCAGCGGAATGTTGAACTTGACCGCGATCTGCATCGGATAGGCGAAGATTCCCGTGTGGCAATGCCAGCAGAAGTCGCCCTTTCGCCGAAGGCTTTCGAGCATCAGTTTCCGAACGACATGCCAGTCGGGCCGGAAGCTGATCGAATCGACCCCAAGCTTCTTGAGAGCGCGCTCAGTGTTCTTTAGAACGGTAGGGCGCATGAATCCGTGGTCAAATTGGACAACGAGCGGCTTCAGACCGTACTGCTCAACAAGATAGTAGAGGGTCCAAGTGCTGTCCTTGCCACCGCTGAACGGCACGATGCAGTCGTAGTCGTACTTGCCACGGTAGCGCTCCACGAGCTCGTCCAACTCGCGCTTCCTCGCCGGCCAATCGATCTGCGATTGCTTATATTCGTGCAAGCGACAGACGTTGCAAACGCCCTCGCCGTCGAAAGTTATGGTTTCGTGAGTCTCCGGAATCATGCACCGGGCACATCGCCGCAGTTCATCCATACACAAGCCCCTCCAACGAAGCGACACCGCGTTTTTGCTGCGTCAACGGGATCAGTAAACACTATTCCCGAGGGTTTCAACGTCTCCTAAAGTAAAATCCCGTCATAGATGTCATTTCTGCATCATCTGTTGCATAGAAAGGAACCGGTCGGTGAGCGAGGGCCTCTCTACCCACAGGTGCGCGACGCTATGTCGGATGTTCAAGCTTACGCCCGTTCGCATGGCGGCCAGATCCATTTGCTTGGCGTTAGCGATTCCGGCGAAGTGAAAATTAAAATGACTGGAGCCTGCCAAGGATGTCCGATGTCGACCGTGACCCTCAAGCTCGGTATCGAGGCGCAACTCCGGTCGCTCGTGCCGGGCGTCACGAAAGTCGTTCAAGTCGGCTAGTCGCGCGCTCCGCGAACAAGCTCGGGCAACAGCCAACAGGTCACAGCAAACAAAACCTAAGGTTCCAGGCTTGGAGTGAACTTGGGGTCCGGCATGTGGCTGAGTTGGGCAACCCGGGCCAACAGAAAGCCAACAGCGTCTCCGAACTCCAAAACTCCCAGGGTGTCCTTACTTGATGTCGCCAACGGCCCGACTTGGTCAACGCAGCCCCAAGCGATCAGGCTCTGCAGCCTCGACTTCGCCCCTGCGTCCTTCAGGGTAAGGAGGGAGGCGTCGTACGAGACCCTTCTAGGGGTGAATTTGAACTCCGGCTTTGCCGCTTCGAAGATTCTGTTGAACTCAGAAACCACCTCGGCGCGGGTCACCGGCTGGCTTCCCGCCAGGGGGGACTCTGACTTCTTAACCGCGGGCATGACCGCCACCAACGCGCTATCGACTTGGTCGATCACCTTCTTTGCCTCATCTTTCGTCACCGGCTCGGGTGAGAGCACGATTTTACGCGGCACATAAGGTTTCGCCTTCTGAGGCGGCCGTACCTCCTGGGCCCCCGCCACGCAGACCACCAAAATCAATGCGCAAACGGTGCCTTGAATTTTCTTCCCAGCCATGCTCATACGTTAGACGTTACTCTATCGCAGGTCGTTTGAGTTTCGCCGTAAATAGCTCGAAACGGCCGTACACCTCTGCCTCTGGACCAATTATCGCCTGTTAATTAGTCCTTTTTTTCCGCAGCCTCGGATCGCAAAATAGCAGGCACCTAGGTTTGATGCGCGATACGAACGCTGCTTGCACCTCGACGAGAAGAGTTCGCGCGCACACGCTACAAGTTGGCGCGGACTTCTATGCCTCGGGACCCGATTTCCCCAGATTCCGCCAGCGACGCCCCTGGTCCCGAGGCTAACACGGTCAGCTTAGTATCTACGAAAAGCGCAACCAGGTAGCCTCGGGACCAGAGTGTTGCCGTCGTCGGGCACGTAAGGAGATTGGGTCCCGAGGCATGACGATGAAGTTTGCGGACTGGCCGAAAGATTTGGCAAGAATTGAGGAGGTGAAAGAGCTCGGTCCGGCAGTGCAAGAAGCGAGGCGCCGGTGGCCAGATGCTGCTCCGTCTCGAGATCTTCTGAACTTTTTGGCAGATGAAGGGCTCGCAGACATCTTCATCTCGCATGGTCTAAAGGAGGACGGAGAACCGAACGACATTGGCCTGCTCGCCGAATGGGCCATCAACACTGTAAACAGATACCGTTTTGCTCTCGACAGCGGCGCCGACTGACCTCTCTGCCTCGGACCCGCTTTCGGCCCGATTCCGCCAGCGACGGCCTTGGTCCCGAGGCTAACACGGCCAGATTAGTATCGATGAAAAGCGGACCCAGGTAGCCTCGGGACCAGAGTATTGCCGTCGTCGAGCACGGAGGAGGTTGGGTCCCGAGGCATGAAATGGGAATGAGTGATCAACGGAGGCATCAATGTGATCTTCGAACATTTGCCGAGAACTAACATTTCCCAATTCGTCGTGGACCACGCTGAGGCACTCTCACAATATCCAGTCGTCTTGATCTCTTGCCTAGATAGCGATCCTCAGGTGTCTAGCTCGTCCCGTCTTGAACAAGAGAAATACCAAGCGGTCGGACGATGTGTAGCCCTTAGGGGTGCCGACCTTTTGAAAGAAATTGAGGGGCGAAGTACCTTCTTTGGATTCGACGAGGTCTGGTTTGGCTCTGCAATCCCAGAAACCGAGATTCCATTTCCCGCGATAGTCGCACCCTGCGAACAGGAGGAGTTCCTGCCGGTAGGTTTTGCAACCTGGTTTGATAACTCTCCCCTCGCAGTTGGCCTTGGAGACGGCTTCGGCCTCACGATCCTGTTAAGGGATGAGGCCGCCGGGAGTCTTGGCATCGCGACTTAACCGTCCACCTCTGTAAACGTGTTTGTGATGCCTCGAGAGCAACTATCACGTGCCTACCGGCGACGACAAAGCTCAAGTCCCGAGGCATGAAAGAAAAAGCGCACCCAGGTAGCCTCGGGACCAGAGTATTGTCGTTGACGGGCACGGAAGGAAATTGGGTCCCGAGGCATGAAAAGTAGCTCGCAGGCATATTGCCTGGAATCTGACCCGAGCTCCTAAGCCCATCGCGCAAAAGCCAGCTTAGACCTTTCCCCGACGTGGTCCGGAGGCACGTGAAGAGTAATCGGTAATCAGTCGAACCTTCCGATCACCAATCACCGACTCGCCGTCAAACGACCTCAGCTTCGTAAGTGCCCACTCGCTCGATCGATGCGCCCAGGGCGGTGAGCGTCTCTTCGAGCCGCTCGTAACCGCGGTCGATAAAGTGGACGTTTTTGACCACGGTCTCCCCTTCTGCGGCGAGGCCGGCCAGTACGAGGGCCGCTCCGGCTCTCAGGTCGCTCGACACCACAACGGCGCCTTTCAATCCGGACACGCCTTCGATAATCGCGGATCGGTCTCCGACCACGGTGACCTTGGCCCCCATTCTGTTGAGCTCGGGGATGTGGCCGATTCTGCTCTCGTAGATGGTCTCTTCCAGCACGCTCGTGCCGGAAGCGAGAGTCAGGAGGGCGGCCATGGGCTGCTGCATGTCGGTTGGGAAGCCGGGGTACGGCATCGTTTTGATCTTGATCGCTTTCAGCCGCTTGTTCACGGCGACGCGGATCCAGTCGGGCCCCTCGGTCACTTCTGCGCCCGCGTCCTTCAACTTGCTGATAACGGCACTCTGAGTCTCGGGAAGAATGCCGCGGACGGTGACGTCGCCACGAGTGATGGCGCCGGCAAGGAGATAGGTGCCTGCCTGCAAACGGTCTGCAGGAACTCTGAATTCACAGCCCTTGAGCGACTTCCGGCCGTGGATGGTGATGCGCGAGGTGCCCGCGCCTTCGACCCTTGCTCCCATGTGGTTGAGGAACTCGGCGAGGGTGGTGACTTCGGGCTCCAGAGCGGCGTTGTCGATCACGGTCATGCCTGTTGCCAAGGTCGCCGTAGCCATCAGGTGCTGGGTGGCGCCTGCGCTGGGGAAGTCCAAATAGATCTCTGCGCCGCGCAGACCCTCGGTCTTTGCGGTGTAGATTCCACCTTGCAGAATCACTTCGGCCCCCAACATCTTGAGGCCTTTGAGGTGGAAGTCGACCGGGCGAGCGCCGATGTTGCAGCCGCCTGGCGCGGGAAGAGTTACCAATCCTAGACGAGCCACCAATGGGCCGAGCAAGTAGAACGAGGTACGTATTGCGCGGACCGTCTCTTCGTCGGCCTCGCCGGCAAAAAGGTGGGTGCTGTCGACAGTCAAAGAATTGCCGTTCCACTCGACCTTAGCGCCAAACTTTTCGAGCAGGCGCGCTTTGATCCGAGTGTCGGAAACGTCGGGGACGTTGTGAAGTGTTGTGACGCCCTCAGCGAGGACAACGGCGGAAAGGATCGCCAACGCGGTGTTTTTGCTTCCGGCGACATCCACCTCGCCGACCAGCCGCTGACCTCCTCGAATAACAAGTGCACTCATCGAAAAACCTTCCTTCCTTGGCAGGTTGAAACGCAAAGGATTGTATGCCATCTTCAGACAGGTTGGTAGTCTACTTGAGTAACTTGCGCGAACCTAAGCAAACACGGGCTCTCCAAAGCGTTGTAGACGCCAGTTTTGGCAATTTCGTTTCAAAGAGAGGGTTGTCCCTTTGTGATTCTTTGTGATTCTTTGTGGTCCTCCGTGTCCTTCGTGTTTTCCTCGGCCACTTGGGATGAAACACAAAGAACACTAAGAACCACAAAGACTCACAAAGGGGATCCGCTCAGTCGTCCTTTAGCGAAGGCGACGGTGCTGCGGAGCATGAGAGGTGGCGTTCATGGAGCGCATTCGGCGGCAAAGCACTCTTGCGATGTTGGTCATGATGGTCTTCCCTACTTCGGGGTCCATGTCCATGAAGGCGTGGAGGCCCTTACTGGGAATGACGGCGACTCTTACGTCGTGCATAGCAGTTACCGTCGCCGATCTTGGCTCGTCGTCTATCAGAGCCATCTCGCCGACGATGCTTCCGGGGCCGAACTCCGCGATTGTTTCGCCGTCCAGCGATTTAATGCGGGCAGCGCCTTCGAGAATGATGAGCAGGTCTGAACCTTCGTCGAATTGACGGACGATGACGTCTCCTCCTCGATAGTCGCGAGTGGTAGCAAGGGCTGCGATCCCTGCGATGACGTCAGAGGACAGCCCTCGGAAGACATAGTTGTATCGAAGTGTTCGCGCCAGATCGGGTTCAGTTAAAAGTAGTGTCATCGCCTCAGTCGTTATTGGTTCAAGTCTATTGCCTAATCACCCTCGAAAGGTCCCGATCAGGGCCATTGACCTAGGGTTTGGGTGCTGGGTATTGAGTCTTGGGGGCTGGGCCGCCGTTAGGATCATTTGTCGAAGAGCCACTGGAAATCCTCCGGAGCTAGCGGCGTTTTCACCGACTCTGCGTCGGAAAGCATGTTCGCCACCAGCTCGCCCTTACGCTTTTGCAGCTCGATGATCTTCTCTTCGACGGTGCCAATCGTGACGAGCTTGTAAACGCTCACCGGCTTGGTTTGGCCGATTCGGTAGGCACGGTCGGTGGCCTGGTTTTCGACGGCCGGGTTCCACCAAGGGTCGTAGTGGATGACGGTGTCGGCAGAAACCAGATTCAACCCGGTTCCGCCTGCTTTCAAGCTGATGAGGAAAAGGGGGACTTCGCCCGATTCAAAGGTCTTAACCGGGTTCTCTCTGTCCTTCGTCGATCCATCCAACCGAACCCATTTGGGTCCACCCTCCAGCCGCTCTTCAATGAGGTCGAGCATGGAGGTGAACTGGGAGAAGATGAGCACGCGCCTGCCCTCTTCGAGCAGCACGTTTAGCATCTCCTCCAAACGGTTCAGCTTTGCCGACTCGGTCACCGCTTTGGCGGAGTCCAGCTTGACCAGACGCGGGTCGCAGCAGACCTGCCTCAGCTTGAGCAAAGCATCCAGGATTTCGATCCGCGATCTCTGCAGCCCCTGGTTCGCTAACAGGTCGCGGACACGTTTGTCCATCGCCAGTCGAATGGTCTCGTACAGATCCCGCTGCCGCTCCAACAGCTCCACCGATTCGATCGTCTCGGTTTTGGAAGGCAGTTCGGTCAAGACTTGCTGCTTGGTTCGGCGGAGGATAAAAGGGCGCACCCTCTTGGCCAGCTTGGTCCTTGCCGCTTCATCGCCCTTTTGCTCAATGGGTCCCCGATAAACGCGCCTAAATTGAGTGGATGTGCCTAGAAAGCCCGGCATCAGAAAGTGAAAAAGAGACCAGAGTTCATCGAGATGGTTTTCCAGAGGCGTTCCCGTCATACAGAGCCTATTCCGCGCCTTTAAATCCCGTGCCGCCCTCGCCTGGGCGGTCGTCGCATTCTTAATGTTTTGAGCTTCGTCGAGCACAAGGAGGTGGAACTCCTCTTTGGCGAGCTTCTCAGCATCCCGGGACAAGAGTGCGTAATTGGTGAGGATGAGGTCGGCCTGGGAGACCTTATCGTACAGCTCGGTCCGGTTGGGACCGTGCAGGAGCAGAACCCGCAGGCCAGGGGTGAATCGCTCCGCTTCCCGCTTCCAGTTCGGAAGCGTGCTCGTGGGGGCGATGACCAGGCATGGCTTATCCAACCGGCCTGCGAGCCTCTCGGTTTGCAGATGAGCAAGGAGCTGCACGGTTTTGCCGAGACCCATGTCGTCCGCAAGGATGCCACCAAAGCCGTAGGTGCGTAGAAATTGCAGCCACGCAAGGCCTTCCCGCTGATAAGGACGCAACGTGGCATGGAACTCCGCCGGCTCGGGGACGTCTGTGAGGACGCCAAAGCTCGCCATGCGTTCAGCCAGCTCCTTTAGCTCCTCGGAACTCTTCCATTCGATTCCCGCAGCGAGGGCTGAAGCGGCCAACTCCTCAGAATCCAGGAGCTGATGTTTAGGAAGCTTAAGGTCGTTTGGCCATTCCGAACTTGTGCCGAACAGTTCGATAAGTGGTTTGAGGAGGGCGTCCAGCCTTTCCCGAGGAAGCCGCAAGAATCGTCCGCCCGGCAAATCGACGAAGATGTCCTTGGGGCCCGATTCGTCAACAGCCTTGCGCGACCACCGGTCAAGGCTAGAGTATTGGGCTCGCTCTTTGAGAATCTTTTCAAACACGGGCCTTAAGTCGTGCCGCTCGCCGTCGACGACGATGCCGAGCCGGAACTCGAACCAGTCCTCTTGGACATCTCCTTGCAGGCCGACGTCCCACGTCACCTTATCGTCACTGACGAAGCGAAGCATCGGCCCCGCTTCTACCAGCCATCCTTCGCCCTCAAGAACGGGAACGGCGTCTTCTAGAAAGGTTTGAAACTGGGCCATATAGGCCATCCCTTTGCCAGGTTCCATGCAATAGGAAGTGCCGCGCCCACTAGGGACGACGATGCTGTGCGCGTATTTCGCCTCACCCCAGCCGTACAGCTCGAGTCGCGAGCGCATTTTCCTTTCCTCCGCAAGGTTGCGCTTAATGATGCGGACCCGATCCGGAAGCACCTTCCGGATTTCAGCTTGTTCGGAGCCGGACACATTGACGCCATCGTAGTCAAAGCTCATCTTCGCGAACGGGACCGGCCTGCTTGGTGGCTTCGCCGCCTTCGCGTAGCCGTACCACTGGGGTTCGCAAATCACGGTTTCAAGCTTAAGGCAAGGCACCGGTTGAGGAGCGATCCTTTCCACCGGCTTTGGATCTTTGGGAAGAGCTTGGGCCGGGATATCCAGCTCGGCCATCTTCCGACGGGCGGCCTCCACGTGCTCGGGAAGAAGGGGAGGCGCCCTTAGGATATCGACCAGCATCTGGGCCGCGAGGTCAGATTCAAAAAGCCCTACCTCCCCGTTTCTGCCATTGACGTACATGGGAGGATTGGTTTGGAGAACAAGCCCCGGAAACGGAAGTTTTGGCGAGGGACTCTGGACGCCCGACTTGTCCTCGACCCACTCGATTTCGCCTCTCGTGCGCTCCCCCCACTTCAGGTTCGGTCCGTTGATGGACCCCAGATAAGCGCGTCCGCTCCTTACGATCTCACGAAGAAGTCTTGCTCCGTGCTTCCCGGCGAGAGGAAACTCCGGTTTTGACCACTGCGTCCGCGTGCAGTTTCGATTCAGGTCGGAGATCAGGTCGCGGTCGAAGCTGTTGACATGCTTTGCCCACTGCCTGCCGTCAAGCGCGGCAACTTTAAATGCAGTTGCCGTGCCCATGCCGCCGTCCTTGAGGAGAGAACGATTAAAGATCGACACAACATGGGCCGCGGCGCCCCAGCGATTGAACGCGGGCGTCAAAACATAGACCACCCTCTGCTTTGCTTCCTCGGGTACCTCTAGCGGTCCCTCATGTTTCTGCTTGATCGACTCAAGCCAGGATGCAATCTCATAGGGCAACGGGGCCTCGTCCTTTTCCTGCGCTTCACTCTCGTTCAGGAGCCCGTCTTGAAGGGCGAATAGTGCCACGGCTGCGCCGTGCTTGCATTGCTCGCCATAGGGGCAATCACAGGAGGTAATCACTTGGCTTCGGGCTCGATCGACAGTGAGCTGCACCACGTAAGGCTGGCTGTCGGTACCCGCGACGATGCCCTTTATCTCGTTTTCGTCCACCTTGTTGAGCACGAGGACGCGGCCACGGTCCAAATACTCTTGGCCACGCGCAAAGACTTGGCGCTCAAAACTCTTCACCACGTTCTCGCGATCAAATCCATGCATAAAGCCAACCAATGAGACAGCCCATCAGTGTATCGCCGTTTCACTCTGCGTCTCCGCGTTCTCTGCGAGTCAATGTGCAATCCCGTGCCAGGTTAAAGGTGGCAACACCGCACAAAGGTGAGTCAGTGGCAGGTCTTCACGACCCAATTTACGTTTCCGCCGTCAAAGTGTAAATGCTTGCGCTCCGCATCGGAATGGGCCTGAAAGCGATTGACGCTCTCTTTGAGGTGATCGTGGGAGCCCTTCTTTTCACTCCAATGAAGCTAGGAGACATCGTCGATCGGTTCTGCCGAGCGGAGATGTTTGACCATTTCAAAGCAGAAAAGGCGGCCAACGCTTTACAGCACCATGCGGCTAACGCCATCCATCATTCCACCACCGGCATGGCGGTCTACCTTGTCATTCACGGGACCGTGAAGCTGATCTTTTTGTCGGGCGCTTTTTGGCAAAAGGCTTGGGGCTATATCGGGCTGGTGAGCATGCTCGCCCTTTTCGTGGCTTTCGAGCTTTTTCATGCGGCCACCCGGCACAGCGGCTTCATGCTCTTTCTTGCGATCTTCGACGGCGTGCTGGCAGCAATGGCTTGGCACGAGTACCGCAAAGGCCGCAAGCAGACCCATCAAACAGCCTCGTTCTCGACCACTTCTATGGAGAATTCATGAAAGTAATAGTTATTGGCGCCTCTGGCACTATCGGTTCGGCCGTCGTCACCGCCCTTCAGGGGTATGAAGTCGTAAGAGTCGGACGTTCGAGCGGCGACTTGAATGCCGACATCGCGAATCCAGCTTCCCTACAATCTCTCTTTAAAGCGGTGGGCTCCTTCCATGCCGTTGTTTGCGCCGCAGGCGACGCTAAGTTCAAGCCTCTCGACGCTCTATCCGAAGAAGACTTCCATTTCAGCTTCAACCACAAGCTTATGGGTCAAGTCCACGTTGTTCGAATCGGGTCTCAATTCGCGAGTCCGGGTGTCAGCTTTACTCTTACGAGTGGGGTACTGGCTGGCGAGCCGGTGCCGGGAAGCGCCGCCATCAGCATTGTCAACGCGGGAATTGAAGCGTTTGGACGGGCGGCCGCGCTTGAGTTGAAGGACAGGCAGATCCGGGTCAACACGGTAAGCCCCCCTTGGGTGAGCGAGACTTTGCAAGCGATGGGGCAGGATACTTCCCGCGGCCTTCCTGCAGCGACGGTTGCTAAGGCCTATTTAGAGGTGGTGGAGAACGTGTCCCTAGACGGGCAGGTTGTGGATGCCAGGTCCTACGCGAAGATCTAAATCTTTCGGCGCTTGGCTGAGATCATTTCGGTGTTCATTCCCGCAAAATGGAGCGCACCGCCAAAGCGGCCGTGCTCCATTTTCATGCACTTGTCAACAACCACAGCCAAGCCCGCGTCTTGCGCCCTTTTGGCGGCGACAAGGTCAGCGATTCTCAGTTGCATCCATACCGCCTTGGCATTTATGGCGATGGCGTCCTGGACGATCACCGCGACCTCGTTTACGGGGCGGTAGATGTCAACGACATCAATCTCTAATGGGATGCTCTTAAGGTCTGGGTAGACGGTTTCACCGAGGATCTTGGTGCCAGCGGCGCGGGGGTTGACGGGGATGATTTTGTAGCCTTCGTCTTGGAGGTAGGAGCCGACCATGTTGCTCGCTTTCGTCTTCTCGCTTGAAAGCCCGACCAACGCGATCGTCTTCGCCGATCCAAGGATTTCGCGGATCGTGCGAGTGTTCTGGAAACGCTCTCGATCTTCGGGGGCGAGGCGGGTGTTGAGGCTTATATCGCAGACAGAGCTTGGTCCAAATCCCATAGTAAATCCTCCGTTGTTTCCAGTCCGACCGAAAGCCGGATAAGCGAAGCGCTGATGCCACCCGCTGCTAGTTCAGAATCTGAAAGCTGCTGATGAGTTGTCGAGGCGGGGTGGATGACGAGGCTCTTGGCGTCTCCCACGTTGGCGAGGTGAGAAAACAGCTCGAGGCTCTCGATGAACTTCTTCCCCGCTGCGCGAGCATCGCCCAAAGGTGGTTTGATCTCAAATGACATCACCGCACCCGGTCCCTTGGGCAAATACTTTCTGGCCCTGTCGTGATGCGGATGGCTGTTTAAACCGGCGTAAAACACTCGATCCACCCTCGGATGCGATTCCAGAAACTGCGCTACGGCCAGAGCATTGGCAACATGTCTGTCCATTCGGACCGACAGCGTCTCCAAGCCCATCAGCAAAAGAAAAGAGTTGAAGGGGGAGATGCAAGCGCCGGTGTCTCGTACCGTTTCGGCCCGGAGCTTCATGAGGAAGCCGTAATGGCCGAAAGTGTCGAAGAATTTGAGGCCGTGGTAGGAGGGTGACGACTCGGCGATGGTGGGATAGGAGGAGAAATCGAAGTCCCCGGAGTCGACCACCACGCCGCCAATGCTGGTCCCGTGGCCGCCGATGAATTTGGTGGCGGAATGGACGACGATGGTTGCGCCCCAATCGATTGGGCGGCAGAGGTAGGGGGTCGCGAAGGTGCTGTCTACAACCAAAGGCAGATTCTTTGAGCGCGCGAGACCGGCGATGGCTTCGAGATCGGGGATGCTGCCCGATGGGTTGCCGATTGTTTCAACGAAGAGCAGCTTCGTCTTCGGTGTGATCGCCTCTTCCCACTGGCAAAGCTCAACGGGGTCGACGAAGGCGACGTCGATGGAGAGCTTCTTGAGCGTGTGGGTGAGCTGGGTGATGCTGCCGCCGTAAAGCTGTGATGAGGCGACCATGTGGTCCCCGGGGGAGCACAGGGTCATAACCGTCCCGAACTGAGCGGCCATGCCGCTGGCTACCGCAACCGCGCCGGTGCCGTTTTCCAGCGAGGCAATGCGTTCTTCAAAGACAGCGGTGGTGGGGTTGCTGATGCGGGAGTAGATGTTGCCGTACTGCTTCAGCTCGAACAGATGCGCAGCTTCGTCTGTGTCGCCGAATACGTAGGACGTGGTCTGGTAGATCGGCACAGCCCGGGCGCCTACATAGGGATCGGGGATTTGGCCCGCATGGAGCATCCGAGTCTCAAAGCCAAATTTGCGTCGCGTGTCCAAGGGCTTTAATTGTGGAGCATCGAATCGGAGCGCGGAATTCATTCCGCATCAGATTCGCGGAATTTATTCCGCGATGAATCACCTTGAATACTGATGGCGAATATCCAAAGGATGCCTGACGCGGAATAAATTCC
>JANYLD010000141.1 GCA_025363835.1 Armatimonadota bacterium | reverse complement strand
GGAAGGGATACGCCGGTCGAGCTGGACTTCAATCAGGTCGAAAAGCTCTGAGATTGCTGGGCTGCTAGATTCGGGATTCGGGATTCGGGATTCAACTCTGACGGAGCGTGGCGCATCCTGCTTGTTGGATCTCCGCAATCGAGCAATCGGCATTCGAAAATCGAGCAATCCCGCATCCCGCATCCCGCATCCGGATCCCGTCTCTCCATCAATCGAATTCATTCGGCCAATCCCAAACGTCTTGAATTACAATGCAGGCAGTGGCAAGCGGCAACAAGCGATGGTTGGTTCCCACCCGTGACTTAGCTGCGGAAGCGAGGTTGCTCTCCGAGTTGGGCATCTCTTCCTTGGCCGCCGCCGTCCTGATTGCTCGCGGGTTTTCCGAGCCGGCTGACGCCCATGCCTTCTTGAACCCGTCTCTCGACGATCTCCACGATCCCGCTTTGTTGCCGGATTACATGGCGGCCCGGAATGAGATCCTAGGAGCTCGGGAGCGGAAAGAGACGATCTTTATCCACGGCGACTACGACGTGGACGGCGTTACCAGCGCCGCACTGCTCTCTCGATTTCTCACCAAGATCGGCTGCAACGTTGTCACCCACGTACCGCACCGGATGAAGGAAGGCTATGGAATCCACTCCAGTTCGGTCGATGCGGCCATTGAGGCGGGCGCTAAGCTCTTTCTGACCTGCGACTGTGGTGTGAGCGCCATTGACCAAGTGGAGCGCGCCAGAGAGGCAGGAATGGCCGTTGTCGTGACCGATCACCACGAGATCGGAGAAAAGCTGCCTCGTGCTCAGGCGGTGGTGAATACACATCGACACGATTCCATGTATCCGTTCCAAGAGCTGAGCGGCGCCGGCGTTGTGTTCAGGCTATGCGAAGGCTTGGCCATCGAGCTTGGCTTAGAGAAGTCCCATTACCGCCGTGCCTACTTGGATTTGGCGGCACTCGGCACGATCGCCGACGTCATGCCGCTTCAGGGAGAGAACCGCATCATTGCCCGTTTTGGCCTGGAACAGCTGGAGACGACGAAGAAAGTGGGCTTGAGGGCCATGATGTCGGAGGCCAAGATCATCCCCGGCACCCACATGCGAGGCTATCACGTAGGGTTTGTCCTCGGGCCACGCCTCAACGCGGCAGGCCGCGTGGACGATGCCGCATTGGCATTGCAGCTTCTCTTGTCAACCGACGTCTTGGAAGCCGCTCAACTCGCTTCAAAGATCGAAGTCAAGAACCAAGAGCGGAGAGACGAGCAGCAACGGATCTTGGCGGAGGCGGTGGAGATGGTGGAGGCCCAAGGCGCTCAAGACAACAACGTCATTGTCATCGCCAAAGAAGGTTGGCATACGGGTGTCATTGGCATCGTGGCCGGCCGGCTGGTTGAACTCTTTCGCAGGCCGGCGTTTGTGCTCTCCGTGGACGCCGACGGCCAATGCAAGGGCTCTGCGCGCAGCATTCCCAAGTTCCACTTGGCAGACGCAATTTGGGCGCACCCTGAACTGTTAAAAGGGGGCGGCCATGCGATGGCTGCAGGCTGCACCTTCCCGTTGACCAACTTAGAAGACATCGTGAAGGCGATGCACAACTATGCGGGAGAGCGACTGACTCCGGAAGACTTTATGCCGTCCATTCAAGTGGACGTCGAAGTAAGCCCAAACGAGGTAACAAGAGCCGCTATCCAAGAGATTGCCAATATGGAACCCTTTGGATGCGCGAACCCGGAGCCGACGTTCGTGGCAAGGGACATGACGCTCGTTGAAGTAGTCCCCACCAAGAGCCCAGAACATGTACGCACTTTACTGAGATCGCCCATGGGCAATGTGTCCGCGATGGGCTTCAACATGGGTGACCGCATCGAAGCGGCGATGATCGGAAAGAAGATCGATGTAGCGTTTAAGCCGAAGCTGGACGAGTGGCGGGGGAACGTTACGCTTAAGTGGCACCTTCAGGATTTGCAGGACGCTTCGCTTGATGCGATCCCACTCGAACCGGCACAATCAGCATCGACCGTCCTCGCCTGACCTTCACGGTAAGGCTCGCCCCGACCTGGTGTTCCATGACAGCCTTTGCAAGAGCGACTTGATCCTCAATTCGTTTTCCGTTGATTTCGAACACGACGTCACCAGGCTTCAGACCGGCTTGAGCCGCCGATGAGCCCTCTGCGACGCTTTCAATGAGGGCGCCGCCTGCTGGGGCGTTCTTGACGTCGACTCCGATGGATGGCCGGTCAACGCCGCGGCCGCTGATTAGGTCTTCCATCGTACGCCGGAAGACGTTAGGAGCCACGATGTAGGCTGTAGTCATGTCTTGGGGGCCGTAGCGCCTGGGCCGCACTTGCAGCATGCTCTTCAGCGTTCTGCTCAAAGACGGCTTGGCCGCGGATCCTCCCTCCATGGCGGAAGGCAGCACCTCGTTCGCCTCCTCCCCCTCCCTCGAATGGAGAGCAGCATCGAGAAATCCGATCATTTCACCATCGGCTGTCACGATTAGCGCGCCCCCGATCTTGTCGGGCGGGGCGGCAAAATGAATCTCACTCAAAGGCATCAGCCGCTTGGATGACGCGACCAGACCGTGGATGGAGCCTTCATAGTCAGCGTGAACGAGGCCGGATGGTAAGATTGCGAGCAACCGGTCTCCCGCAATGAGAGGATCTTCCTCAGGGGCGATCGGGCGGGCCGACCTAATCCAATCGTCCGCTTGGAGCACCGCAAGCTGAGTTGTATCGTCCGAAGCCTTGAGCGTCATTCCGACGATCCGGCCGTCCGCCAGGCGAGCGGTCACGTGGGGGGCGTATACCGACCCAAGATAGGTCACGAAAATGCCCCGGGCGTCAACAAGTGCGGCCGAGCCAACATCTTGTCGACCTCTGACAATTGAAGCGATCGCCGGCTCGATGGAGCGCCATACAGCTTTGTCCTTAGAACCGACTTGAGTCGTTCCCATCGGCAAAAGCGCCAAACACATCGCGAGGCTAAGAGCTGACGATAACATCTGCTGTTTGGTGGACTTCGACGGCGTTCTTTGCGCCCGTATTCTTATCCGACTGGCTCTGAATCAAGACCAGGGACTCCGGCATCTTCCTGGGAGACCCAGTTGTCGCATCGTTTGGAAGCAGCGGTGTCGGAGTGGTGGAAGGCACCGAGAGCACAAGAGCGGTCGCGCTTGAATGGCGCCTAGGACTTGATCGGTGAGCCACAACCGGCTCGACCGCAACCACTGCGGCTTGTGTCTTTGCAGGAGGCATAGCTACCGACTGATCGATGGATGAGTCGACGGTCTGGCCATCGAAACCGGCCAGAGTGCTTGCCATCTCCACGTCGTCCTGGTTCAGCATAGCGGACATATCCGGATGCGAATCCAACTCAGCAGTGGCCGATTGCGGCTCTGGGCTGATCCGCACGACAAACAAGAAGGCTAAAGCGGCGGCCATGGCCAAGGGCGTCGCCGCCCATAACCACGGAAAGGCGCGGCGCACAGGATTCGGCGACAGACCTTGGGTGAGGATGGCGTTCTGGAGGCGCTCTTTGGACAGTTGGTCGGGCGGTACGTCCTTTAGGCGTCGTAGATCGCTTCGAAGGGCTTCATAGCTTCTCAACTCATGAGCCGAATCGGCGTTCTTTTCAATCTGGGCTCTCAACGCAGTGGCTTGCGCCTCCGAGAGTTCACCAAATGCCAGCATGGCAATCTTGTCTTCGATGTTTCTGTCCATTACTTTCCTTCACCAAGGAATGGGGCGATGCGATCCCGGAGCGCGCGTCGAGCCCTCAAGACGCGAAGTTTCGCTCCTCCAACCGTGCACCCGACGATCTTGGCGATCTCCGGATATTCCTTTTCTTCGATGTCCCGCAACACAATCATGGTTCGATGGTGTACAGGCAACGCATTCATTGCTTTTCTTAACGCCAACTTACGGCGATCTTCTTCCAAATTATTGACAGGATCTTCGGTATCTCCAACCGTCATCCAATCGAGCGCACCCGCTGCTTCCTGCTGCTCAAGCACAGTTCGGCGCTGGTTCTTCCTCGCCTCGTCCGTACATAGGTTCGTTACGATCCTGAGCAGCCAGGTTGTAAACTTGGCCTCATCTCGGTATCGGTGCAGGTTCTGATAGGCCCGCACGAACGCCTCTTGCACGATATCCTCAGCATCATCTCTTCGCCCCACCATCTGGTAGGCGAAGCGATAGGCCATCGTCCGATACCGCTCAAAAAGTTGTTCGAAAGCGCCGTAGTCACCTTCGCGCGCCCGGCGTACTAGCCCGGCATCGGTGTCCAGCTCCATGCTTATGACTCTGTGCGATTCGATCGCGTAGCTCCTACTTAACAACGGATTTGCTCCCTATTTGGACTCCAACAAATGGACGAATGACTCGCCCGCTCGTTACGCGCGGTCCTAGGGTTCTAGTTATCTTACGAGATGTGCGATGTGCGATGCACGATAGGGGACCGGAGGCAGCCGCCCAAGCATGGCTCCCCCGGCCCGTCTCACGCTGAACGACCAAATACCACAGCCTCGGTTCGGGCCGGGGGTCAAACTGCACGCTTGTAACACGCAAAAACCAAGTCGAACACGCTCACTCCTCAAATGAGCCTAAGTCCAGATATCGGTACATATGCATAAAGGGCTGCATCGCAGCCTCCAGGTCCAAGCCTAAATCGAGATCGCCAAACCCTTCCGCCCAGAACCGCGCGCTCGACCAGGCGTAGTCGGCAGCCTGCAAGCAGTATCCCGCGAGTACCGGGTTGTTGTGGGTGTAATCGATCTTCTGCGTGCGCACCTTTGGGCTAAAGCAGACCGTGGACCTAAAGCCGTCCTTCCAGAACGACCGCCGATTCAATCCCTCCTGTTCGCAGAACTGCGCCTTGATCTCTGGAGGCAAGATCCGGAGGACTCGCCTGGCGGAGTTTGACTTGATTCGGTTGAGCAACCATGAAGCTGTTGTTTCGCGGGGCACAAAGCCAACGAAATGGATGTGATGCGGCATCACGACGAAAGCCCTCAATGCCATCCCGTAACGCCTCGCGTCGTCGAGGAGGCTCAACGTCATTAGGTCACGGCACGCCTCTGGGGCAAAGGCGTGGACGAAGTCCAGGCACGTGGTGGTCGCGAAGATGCAATCACCGTTCTTTCCGCGGTTCTTGTAGCGGTGAGGTCGCTCATCCATTACAGTCCATTGTGCCTTCTGTCAGATCGTTCATTCCGAGCATGAGGTTAAACCCCCGGCCCGACACTAAGTCAGTGGTAAGTGGCTGGCTGAGTCACGGGCAGGGGGAGCCACACGCGCGCCGATTCCAATCCCGCATCTCCCATCCCGTACCTCACGCCTCCAAAATAATCGTCACAGGCCCGTCGTTGACTGACTCGACCTGCATATCTGCCCCAAACTCGCCGGTTTCGACGGTGATACCTTGGGCTCGCAGGTGGTCGACAAAAAGGTGGAAGAGTCGGTCGCCTTCGGCGTAGGGGGCGGCTTGGACGAAGCTCGGCCGGCGTTGGCCTGTGGCGTCTCCGTAAACGGTGAAGTTGGAGACGGCAAGGACTTGGGAGTCTTCTTGGACGGACAAATCCTTCAGGGATATGTTCATCTTTCCAACCTCGTCGTTGAAGATTCGCAGCGTTGATATCTTCTCAGCGAGGCGACGTGCGTTTTGCTCGGTGTCGTCCTTGTGGGCAGCCACAAGGAGGAGAAAGCCCTGGCCACAGCGGCCTACGAGGCGACCACCGACGGTAACGGACGCGCGAGTCACGCGTTGGACAACGGCTCTCATCCGATCGGAGTTTCCTCTTCGTCTTCAGGAGCGGCTTGCACGTGGTTGATGTCAAAGATAGGATTGCCGGAACGCAGGTTGGCCCCGATCCTCAGGTGAAAGAACTCCAGATGGCCGCATTCAGGGCAGACCAAAACGTCCGTCGAAATCTTGTTCACACGGCCCGGGTCGTGGCGAAGGATTGGCCCGAAATGGACGTCTCTGCGCCCCATTTTTGACAGGATGATCCCACATCGCAAGCACTGCACGGACTCCGGCATTTATTTGCCGGCCGTCCTACCAAACATGCGGAGGATGGAGATAACGTCGGCGAAATTGGAGATTTTGTTCATGACTTGGGCAAGGTGCTGAGTGTCGCTGACGTCGATCTGCACCTCAATTTCGGCAGTGTGATTAGCCATCGTACGGATCTTTGCGGCAGAGACATTTGTCTTGGATTCTCCAAAAATTGTGCTGATATCCATCAATAACCCCTGCCTGTTCACGGTGACAATTTTGAGAAGAACTGGGTAGCCGCTGCCATCCGAAGGCCAGTCGTAGGGGACGAGCCGTTCGGGGTCGCTAACGAGGAGGGCCATTGCGTTCGGGCAGACCTTGCGGTGGATCATGATGCCCTTGCCGCGGGTGACGTAACCGACTACCTCGTCTCCGGGCACAGGGTCACAGCACTTGGCGCGCTTGACCATGACTCCGTCCATGGTGCCTGCTCCGAGCGTGAGCTTGCCCTCATGGGTGCGGGTGATCTTGAACCCTTCTTCGGGTGCTTCCTGGACAAGGCCCCGCAGTTTCATGACGGCGCCCTGGACCGAAATCAGACCCGCGCCGACCTTGGCAAGCACGTCAGTGATGGTTTCCACGCCGTGGTATTGCTTGACCAGCGCCTGCATCTTCTCTTCTCCAAGGAAAAGCTTGGGATCGAGCTTGAAGGAGCGAAGCTCTTTCTCCAGGGCTTCTTTGCCTCTTAAAGCGTCGTCGTCTTTGCTTACTTTGCGAAAGTGGGCTCGGAGCTTTCCTTTGGTGTGGGCGGACTGGACAAATTCGAGCCAGTCGAGGCTGGGCTGTGAGTTGGAGCGCGTGATCAACTCCACCACGTCGCCATTGTTGAGCTGCGTGTTGAGCTGAACCATAACGCCATTGACTTTGCTTCCCACAAGGGTAAGGCCAAGCTTGGTATGGACTCGGAAGGCAAAGTCAACTGGAGTTGAGCCGCGGGGTAGGTCGAGGACATCGCCCTTGGGAGTAAACACGAAGACTTGCTCCGAGAACAAGTCGGTGGAAAGGGAGCGGAGGAAGTCGCTGCTGGTGCGGGCGTCGCTGGACCAGTCGAAAAGCTGCTGCCGGAGAGTGGTGAGCTTGGCGGTTTCGTCGGTGGACTTCCCTTCTTTGTAAGTCCAGTGGGCGGCGACGCCAAACTCGGCGATTTCATGCATCCGACGCGTTCTTATCTGGACTTCAAGAGGCTGGCCGTTTGGGCCCACCACTTTCGTGTGGAGCGACTGGTAACCGTTGGGCTTTGGGCGGGCAATGTAGTCGGTGAAGAGTCCCGGCACGGGGACCCAGAGCTCGTGGACCATCCCAAGGGCGAGGTAACAGTCGGAGGTGTCTTCGACGATGATCCTCAGGGCGAGAAGATCATAGATCTCCTCGAACGGGATTCCCTGCTTGATCATTTTGTTGAAAATCGAGTAGATGTGCTTCGGCCTTCCCCGGACTTCCGCTTTGATTCCCTTTCGCTCGAAGACCTCCTTGATCTGAACGACGGAAGTGTTGAGGTCCCTTTCTCTCTCCGCCCTCGACCGAGATACGAGCTCTTCGACGTGTTTGTATTCTTCGGGGTGAAGGTGCTTGAAGGACAAATCCTCAAGCTGCCACTTTAGTTGCCATATTCCGAGGCGCGCGGCCAACGGCGCGTAAATGTCGAGCGTCTCGCGGGCGATTCTGGTGCGCTTATCTTCTGGCAGAGCGTCCAGCGTTTGCATGTTATGCAGGCGGTCGGACAGCTTAATGACCATGACCCGGAAGTCTTGGGCCATGGCGAGAAGCATTTTGCGGAGGCTCTCCGCGGTTCTAGTGGTCTCGGCGGCGGCTCGCTGGCGGGCGGTTTGATCGGAGACTTCTCTAAGCTTCAGCTTGGTGACGCCTTCAACAAGGCCAAGCACGTCCTGCCCGAAAGTCTCTCTAATGAAGTCAGGCGTGATCTGGTGGCAATCCTCGAGGACGTCGTGAAGGAGTGCGGCGACAATGGTGTCGTCATCCATACCGAGATCGACAAGGATTTGAGCTACAGCGAGCGGATGGATAATGTACGGCTCGCCCGACATGCGCTCCTGCCCGGCATGGGCTTGCTCGGCCACAAAGTAGGCGTAGCGGATCTTTTTAAGATCAGGCTCCGTGCGGTTTTTAGGGTCTGCCTCAGCCCGGCGTTCTCGCACCCCCTGGAGCAAGGTCTGCAGTGCCTCGGGCTCCTCCCATTGGTGGCTAATATCGTACGCGGCTACCATCTGTGGTTTCAGCTTTGTCTGCAGCATGCCCGGCGCTCCCGGATGCGAGGTTCCAGTATATGACTTCGACGGACAAGGGGCTCCGTTTGGATTCATGGCGTTATTGGTCTACTTATTCCTTACGTCAGCGGCTGTGGCTGTTATGTGGTTGGTGGGACTGCCCGCTCACAACCAATTTTTTTTGGAAAGGAGGTGGCTAGACTCTCGCTCCGAGAATCTCCCTCACCTGCTGGGCTTGCTCGGGGGTGTCGACGGCTAGTTCGGTGCCCGCGCCTGGCGCCATGTAGATGCGGATTCCGTTCTCCATAAATCGAAGTTGCTCAAGGCTTTCTGCACGCTCCAGCGCGGACATCGGCCAGGAGGCGAAGCCTTGGAGGGCTTTGCGGGTGTAGGCGTAGAGGCCGATGTGTTTTTTGATGGGGATGACACGCTCGTTCCGTGCGAAGGGGATCGGGTAGCGGCTGAAGTAGAGGGCGAAAGCCTTCGCGTCGGTGACGACCTTGACGACGGCGGGGTTGTCGTACTCGTCCGCCGGGCACTCGCAGTAGACGCTGCCCATTTGGATACTGCCGTCACCGAGGAGCGGCTCGGCGCAGGATTTGATACTCTCGGGACGAATGAGCGGTTCGTCGCCTTGAACGTTGACGTAGACGTCAGCCTCCATTTTCTCCGCCACCTCTGCGATCCGGTCGGTGCCAGTCTCGTGGTCGAATCGGGTGAGAACGGCTTCGGCTCCAAAAGTGCGGCAGGCTTCAATGATCTCTTGATCGGGCGTTGCAACGACCACTCGCTCACCCACGCCGGAGGCTTGAGCCGCCTCGGCCACCCATTGGACCATCGGCTTGCCGAGAAGGTCACAGAGGGGCTTGCCAGGGAACCGAGTGCTGCCCATCCGGGCTGGGATTACGATGATGCAACGCATGAAATTGAAGGTACCTCTCGGAAGGCAAAAGGCGGAAGGATGAAGGATGAAGGATGAGTCCGGATATTCATCTTTCATCCTTCCGCCTTCCGCCTTCATCCTTCACAAATGCGCTTCGCAGCGTTTGCAGATATCCCACCGACCAAGTTGGTCGGCCAGGCGGTCGAGCAGTTTCCAAAATTGGGTGAATACGGCAGGGTTGACGGGCATGCTGCGGTCGTATTGGCCGGTGGTGGCCATTTGTTCCAGAAGGAGAAGGGCGTCCAAGGCTTCTTGTTTGCGCCCGCGACGCATTTGGAGGTTGTAGACGGCTACGACTACGCCCGGTGTGGCGCTGAACCATTGGAGCGCCCTGCTGAGGATTTGGTCTGTTCGGGGTTCTTGCAGTTGCTGGCCCTGGATGGTGTTGAGGACTTCGGCGAAGATAACACTTTGAACGGAAGTGTTATGGGTCGCCTCTTGCAAAGAGCGGTCCACGATCTGGTTCATGAGAGGGAGCCAGGCGGGGTTGCCAACGTCCTGGTAACCCTTGGCCAGCATCGCTTCGAAGCTCGGCTGGCCGGGGTTTTCTTCCAGCTCTTTCTCCATGAGCGGGATGTTTCGCTGAATTTTGTCGAGGAAACCGGCACCATAGCCGTCGTGCCAAAACCAAATCGGGGTTGCCACTTCAACCTTGCCGGGCCAAGATTGAGCGAAGAGTTCATGCGGAATGTTCTCGTGGACAGTGCCCTTGTATTGAATGGCCGGATGGTGGCGCCAGAGTCTCTGAAGGGCGATTTCTTCGTAGCCGCCTTCCGGTTTGATGTCACGACGGATGAGCCGGAAAGCAAAGACGTCCTCTTCTGCCACCAACTGTCGAATGGACTCTTTGATGTCCAGTTCGAACCACTCATCCGAATCTAGACGAAGGATCCATTCTGTTTTAACCAGGGAGAGTAGGCGATTGAGGGCGTGGGCGAAGTTGTTCGGCCACTCGATCTGCTCAATGCGGGCTCCTTCTCCTTTCGCAACCTCCACGGTGTCGTCTTTAGAGCCAGTGTCGAGGATGACGACCTCGTCAACGGCCGATGCGGCAGAGCGGATGGCCCTGCGAAGCCGCTCTGCGTCGTCGCGGACCATGATGGCGAGGCTAATGGATGGCATTTGTCAGCTGTAGCATCGCCCTCTGGGCGATGTATCTCGCTAATTATTGCGCCAAGCATTAAATTCCAAGCGATGCGAAGTTGTGAGCGAGAAACATCGCCCAGAGGGCGATGCTACATTTGGTCCGCGTTAATCCATTCCGTCGCACCGCCCGAGTAGTGCTCCTTCTTCCAGATCGGAACTCTTGATTTGACTTCGTTGACAATAAATTCGCAGGCGCCGAAGGCTTCTTTTCGGTGGGCGGCAGAAACCACCACTCGGATGGCGACTTCGCCTACTTGGAGAAGGCCGGTGCGGTGGATGCACTCGGCGGACTCAATCGGAAACTTGGCCAGGGCTTGAGCAAGGATCTTTGCTCCCTCTTTAACGGCCAACGACTCCATCGCCTCGTATTCCAACGCCTCGACTTGGTGATCGTCATTGACGTCTCGCACAATGCCTTCAAATATGACAGTCGCGCCGACAGAGGAGGGAGCGGCTGGCTTTGGAAGGTCCTCGATTCGGAACGGGGTCAAGGAGAACATGGCCTATCCGCCTGCCACGGGGGCTATGAAGGTGACCGCGTCCCCATCTTTAAGCGATTGATCCATGGAGGCAAACTCATCGTTGATGGCGACTCGCAGCGACTTTGAAGGCAGGGTGAAGCCATGCTGCGCAGCAAGCTTTGCATAGAGGTTGGCGGGGTTGGATTCAGTCGTATCTAACGATTCTTCCGACAGGCCGCGCTGCTCGCGAAGAATGGCGAAATATTGAACCGTGATCTTTGGCATCAGACGAAACCCCAGGTCAGCCTCGTCGCGCTCACCCTGTCCCCTTCGGCAAAGTCGCCGACGAAATCAGGAAGATGGATGAGGTATTCGGCGTTGGCGAGGCCGGTAATCATGTGTGAGCCTTGGCCCTCGGTGGGGATCAGTACAAGTTCGGGACGAAGCTCGCCCGTCGCTCGAACAAAATCCGCCTTTCCCCTCTGCCTCTTAATTGGAGCGCCCAGCTTCGCGTAGACCCACCGTTCGGAATGCGTCAACCCGACCATTCTTCGTAGGGCCGGCCGAATGAGGATAAAGGCCGTGACTAAGGCGGAGACTGGGTTTCCCGGTAGACCAAAGACTGGCTGGCCGTCCTCGCTGACTCCGAAGAAGAAGGGCTTGCCGGGACGCATAGCTACCTGCCAGAAGATTTCAGTTACGCGAAGGCTTGTGGCCGATTGACGCACTACATCATGGTCCCCCACGGAGACTCCGCCGCATGTGATGACGGCGTCGGACTCGCTCAGGGCCTCCCTTAAAACGTTTTCCATTTCCGTCGGCTCATCTTTGACGTTGTAAATTCCTGCGACAACACCCCCCATCTCCTTCACGGCTGCGGCGATCGCATGAGTGTTGGACTCGAAAATTTGGGCCGGCTTGAGCTCACCTCCCGGCTGGACGAGCTCGTTGCCAGTCCCGATGATCGAGATTCTTGGGCGTTTGTACACGTTCGCATAGGTCAGGCCGAGGGTTGCGAGAACCCCGAGGACGGGAGGAGTGATCAGTGTTTGGGGGTCGAGGATTGAATCGCCTTTCTTCACCTCCTCGCCTTGAAACCGAATGTGTGCTCCTTGCTTGACCGGCCCCGAGAGGACGATTGCCGAATCGGTAACCTTCACATCTTCCTGCATGACGACGGCATCGGAGCCGTGCGGAACGGGCGAACCGGTGAAGAGTCTGACAGCCTCGCCTTGCCTCAACTCCATATGGGGTGCACTGCCGGCCGCAAGGCTTGCGACGACTTCCAGGTGGACCGCAGCGCCTGCATCTGCCGAGAGGATGGCGTAACCGTCTACCGCTGAGTTGGTGAAGACTGGGAGGTCCAAAGGGGATGCGATGGGTTCTGCGAGGACGCGGCCGCACAGGTCGTCCAGACCTACCTGCTCTGTTCCCATCGTGGGAACATTGGCTTGAATCAGTCGCCAAGCCTCTTCGACGGTGATCAATCCGAGCTTGTCTCCTCAAGCCGAAAATCGGATTTACCGCCCGTTTTCTCGAGCAGCTTGATCGACTCGATCGTCATGCCAATGTCTATCTGCTTGAGCATGTCGTAAAGGGTTAAGGCTGCTGCTGCGGCGGCGGTGAGGGCTTCCATTTCGACGCCGGTCTTGTAGTCTGTCTTAGT
>JANYLD010000070.1 GCA_025363835.1 Armatimonadota bacterium | reverse complement strand
GCCGAGACGATGACGACCGCGGCGGTTCGAATCGTGGCGGCGGCGGAGGCCGTGGACGCGACGACGACGAGCGCGGTTGGTACGGCGACTCGCGGGGTCACTCCGAAGCGGCCCGCAAGGGCTGGGAGAACCGAGACCGCTGAGTCTCCTTGTGAATGCCCGGCCGCTCCGGCGGTCGGGCAGTTCTCCTTTTTCAGAGTGCGCGGATTTCGTCCGCGCACTCTTATGGCCTATCCAAATCAGCAATCCTGTCCGCAGGACTCGTCGCAAAGTGGAAATGGATCAAAGCGAGCAATGAGTTTGATCATCAGCTCGGCACAAATCCGCAGCACTCCCAAAATCGGAAAATCACCATCCTCCCGTCGCAATTCGTGTCTCCTACCGGACCCCGGATGCGGTGAGCGCGGAGTTGCGTGCGCTTCCTATTAAGCGTGGCGCTGATTGAATTGGCGCCGTGCGTGCTTATCTATCGTATTGCACTCGCAATTACCTTGAGGTCTCCTCTTCCTTGGGGATGAAAAGGGCTTATAGTAAAAGGGACGGGAATTTGGCTTCCCTACTTATTTCTTGCCTGAGACCTCTATGAGAATGTTTCGCTTCCTATTTTTCTTTATCCTTTTGTCTTCAGCGACTTCCCTCTTCCTGCTTGCGGAGTCTCGGGCCGCCCGAAGCCAGCATGGCGGCGCTCCGATCGACAGCAAGGAAGCCGACGCGGGACCGGACGAAGCGCGGGCCTTTTATGAGCGTGTTCGATCCTTCCCCGACAGCTTCGTCGATTCCAAACGTTATCTCGAAGGCGCCATGCACAGAGACACCATGGCCCCTGCCGTATTCAACTCATCCGAGTCGGGAATCCAGCCGGCCGTGACTCCTTTTTGGCAATACATCGGCCCAACCAACACGGGCTCGGCCAGCCCCTTTTTTTTCGGACCAAAGCCGTTCAGCGGACGTCTCGACGCGGTCGCTTATGATCCAACTCATCCCGGCACGTACTACGTTGGCAGCGGGAAAGCTGGGATTTGGAAGACCACGGACTCTGGAGCAACGTTTACCTGCTTGAGCAACAGTTGGCCCTGGAACGCGGTCTCGAGCATCGCGGTCGATCCGACCAACGGAAACGTTTTTGCTGGAACGGGTGACTTTGTCTCTTGGAGCAAGCTCGGATGCCAAGGTCTCCTGATGAGCACAGATGGAGGATCGACCTGGACACATTTAGGAGTCTCTCAATCCTCCGCCATCTCCAGCATCCTGATCGATCCGGACAATCACAACCTCATCACGATCTCCACCGGATTCGGGGCAGCCGGATGGGGAACGATTTCGCGCTCGATCGACGGCGGCGCAAGCTGGCAGACGGCGCTGACCAACACTTATTTCATGAAAGTGGTGTGCTCTGCTGCGGCGGGCGGCACTCGCTATTACTACACAGTGGACCGAGACTATCATCACGTCTACCGGTCTGCGGACAGGGGAGTGACTTGGACCGACCTCGTCACCCCGATTACCCAGGGCGCACCTTTGAGCGTCGCTTGTTCGAAAGTCGACCCTCTAACCGTCTACGTGTTGGACTCCATCCATCAATTGATTTACAAGAGCGCGGACGCTGGAACCACCTGGACAACGATCAATGGCGATTTCCCAACCGACTACTTCAGTTGGGATTATCCGGGATACAGCCAGGTCATTGAGACGAGCGTAAACGCCGGCGCCGACGTGCTCTATGTTGGAACGACCGACATCTATCAAAGCTTGAATGGTGGGGCGCACTGGCAGCCGATCGGAAACATTAGCTCGGCCGGGGCGCTGATTCATACCGATCAACACGCGATCGCATTCAATCCTGCGAACCCCAATGAAATGCTCGTGGGGAATGATGGCGGCCTTTACCGAGGAACCTTCGACCCACTGGCGAACAAGACCTCGTTTGCCAACCTTAACGCAACCCTTGGCACAATGCAGATATACAAGCTGGACGTGCATCCCACCAACGCGAGCATCGTGTTGAGCGGCGCCCAGGATGGCGGTAGCCCTTCCAGCCTCACTGGCAACCTGCAGGATTGGGCCGGTGTAGGATACGGCGATGGCAACTTTTCCATCATCAACCCCACCACTCCGAGCAATCAATACGTCAGCGCACAAAACTTAGGCCTCTATAGAACTGACAATGCCTGGTCCACGAGCACCTATATTGGCCCGGTCAATGGCGGCACGTTTGGAAGCGAGTGGACGGCGTTCCAGGCTCCCGTAGCGATGGATCCGAACGACTCAAACACGCTTTACGCCTCGGGCCAGCACATCTATCGCTATAACCTCCTCACTTCGACATGGGAGATGAACCTCGGCAACTTCAACTTGTCGCCCGACGACACGATCCTCGCGATCGCGGTGGCCCCGGGGGACTCCAGTCGTATCTATGCAGGCGGGTTTGGCTGCATGTGGATGTCCGAGGACCGAGGGGGGACTTGGCACTCACTCATGCCCGGTTCAACGCCGTTGCCCTATTCGAGCTTCAATTCGATCAACGTGAACCCGAACAACCCGGACGACATTTTGGTGGGAGCGGGAAGCTCTTACGGGACGTCACTTTTCAGATGCATAAACGTACGGGCTACCGACACGGTGAGGGTGTGGCAGAGTGTGGCTGGAACCGGCACGACGGCCATTCCCAATGTCTCCCTCAACGGGATTGCGCGGGACCCCGATAATTACGACTCGGTCTGGTACGTGGCAACGGACCTCGGCGTGTTCGTCACCTATGACGCGGGAAACACGTGGGCCAACATGACCGTTCCAAACGGGCTCCCCAATGTCGGCTGCAACGACTTGAAGATGCGCGCCTCGGATCGGATTCTCTACGTAGCCACGATGGGTCGAGGCATTTGGCGGATGCAAGTCCCGAAGATTTCAAGCATGGCCAGCTTGGCCATCAGACCCGCGGCGGTGCCCGCGGGGACCAATACGACGGGTTTGGTGACTCTGCACTCGGCAGCGGGGTCCAGCGGGAAGACCGTCTACGTCTACTCGTCAAACAAAACAATCGCCACCGTTCCTCCAACCGTGACGGTGCCGGCGGGTGCGACGAGCGTCACGTTCCCCATTCAGGTTCTGGACACGGGCGAAGCCTTGAGCGACGTGAAGATCTCCGTAACGTCGGGGTCGGGCGCCCAGCGGATGTTTATCCACCCGTACAGGGCGAATGACGCTCAGTTCGTGTCCCAAAAGGTGCCGGCCACGATGACAGCCGGCCAGACGTACGCCGTATCGTTTGTTTTCCAGAATTCCGGCTCGTCAACTTGGAATACGGCAGGGGGATACAAGCTCTCGGCTTCGCCCGGTGGCATGGACACTTGGGGAGCGACCCGACTTTCGGTAATTGCGGGCACCAACGCAGGACCGGGGGCAAACGCGACTTTCTCTGGCAACGTTTTCGCACCGCTAGTGCCGGGCGCGTACGCGATGCAATGGCAGCCGATGCAGCAGAACGTGGGCCTTTTCGGGGCTACAACTTCGTCGCTCAGCATCAATGTCGTACAGCATGGGGATGCGGCGCGGTACCTATTCCAGCGAGGGCAGACAACGGTAAACGCAGGCAACGACTTCTACGTGAGCTACGCATTTGCAAACGTTGGAACGACCACTTGGGATCCGGCTGCGGGCTACGCGGCAATTGCCCGCGACCCCGTGGGCAACTCCAACTGGGGCATCAGCACCTTTGTCGTCACGAACCAGCACCTTGTCAATGGCACGTCCGCCCCGGGAGCCACGGCGTTCGGTTCTGGAAAGCTGACCGCTCCGATTGCGGCGGGCGTTTATACCTACCGGTTCTCGATGTCGAAGGGAGGCGTGCCATTTGGCGACCTTCCCCCCAAGATTGCCGTCACCGTGGTGAACGGGCCCTATAACGCGTCTTTCGTCAACCAGACCGGGGTGCCGACGAGTGTGCCGGCAGGCTCGCAGTTTACGGCGACGATCACGATGACGAACCTCGGAACGTCGCTTTGGCCGAGGAACGTTGCTCCGAAGAGCATCGGGACTTCCAACTTCGCCGTCGCCCAACTCTTTGGCCCAAGCCCCGTGTCTCCGGGTGCGAATGGAGTGCTTACCGCTACCTTCACGGCGCCTACCACTGCGGGGACCTACACCTTCCAATACCGGATGGCGTCTGGGACGATGATGTTCGGGCAGAATACGGCCCCGGTGACGATCACCGTCACCTAGGGTGCGGGTCCAATGGGCCTCGGGATTTGCTTTGCGGGCCACACCGTGGCTCCGAAGCCCCGGGTGTATGCCCACGAGACTTGGCCGATTCAATGGCTCCGCGCTGAAATCGACGCTGGTGGGATGCGTGGATGAATTCACGCACTCTGCAAACCGGGTGTCTTTATTAAGGACGCGGCGTCGAAATCCAATCGGTATCGACTCCGCGCTGCATCAGCAACTCCGAGAGTTGGCCGATGTGGCCTTGGATGTGGCGGACGTTCATGATCTGGTGGGAGAGCTTTGTCATGTTTCGGTACCAGGAGAAGCCGGTCTCGGGTGAATCGAGGTCCAGTTGGTCTACCGTGGAGTCGATCAGGCTGTCGATGTAGCCGATGTACGCCTTGATCTCCTCTCTACTGTAGGTCCGCACGTCCTCCGGAAACTCGAAGGGCTCCTGGCCAAAAGGCTTGTGCCACATGCCCTCTTCCTCGCCCTTCCTGTGATCCGGCCACGGCTGGAACGCGTCTGCGTTCTGGCCGAGGTACAGGTGGGTGAAGTACGCGGCATGGAACGCGATGCGCCAGAACGATCGAATCATCAGCCACCCGTCGCCTTTCTCCACTGTCGGAGGTGCATTCCACAAGTCGTCAGGGCACTTCTGGACGCATTGGGCGAGCATCGCGAGCCCGGCGTGGTACTGCTCCTTTAAGGCCGCGCAGATGTCCATGAATCGAGATTATTCACGATCTCCGACGCTTGACCCTTCCCGCGCAGGGCGTTTACACGCATTTGCAGATAAACGGATTCATTCACGCCAAGTAAGCCGATTCTGTTGCTCGCGGGCGATCGCAAGACACATCCAAGGCGGGGGCCGACGCAAGGGCTTGCATTGGGCACAGATCTTTCTCAGGCATCGCTATCTCCCTTTGACCGAGCCGTGGGGAAAAGTCCGCTGCAACTTGATAGCTCTAGCCGCTATATTAAGAGAGTCGCGCCTTCTGTAGCCGGTTTAAGTCGGAATGACGTCCGCGCTTCTTGGAGAGAACATGAAAAAGGTTTTGTTGTCAGCCCTGATCGCTTCGGCGACCATCTTGCCGTGCATTGTTCATGCCCAATGGCAGGTTTATTACTCAACGACTTCCAGTTGGTACAAGGATTTTCCAGCTTTTGTGAACAATACGTGGACTGAGGCTACGCAATCTGGCCACGGCGGCACGGCCGTGCAAGAGGGCTCGACAAGCTATCCAGTTAAGGGCGGCTTTTTCCAGGAGTGCGGAATAAGCGGGACAACCAGAATATCGCTTGGTTGGGTCGGAGACCCGGCGGACGTGCCGCAATACGTCGATCTGCGATTAACCGTAAACACGAACGGCTGGTTTGACACAGCATATTCCGGAACTTCATATTTTTCCAACACCCTATTCCATCAACAAATGTGGACCAATGGGGACAGCTCGCAGAGCGGCAATGCATTCACTTCAAATACTTCCGACTACATCATAAATTGGTGGGCGCTCACCGGGCCACCGCCTAGCAAAATCTTGTATCGTGCTGACATCATCTCCCCAGTGACGGTCCCACAGCTGGTCGCGCACTCAAAACTTTTCTGGGAGAGTCCGCCAGATCCTTCAGGAGATCTTGGAATTGATGTGGGTGCCGGCTGGTACGTCTCCGTACAACCTCTAGCCTATCCCTGAGTCGCTAATTTGCATTCGAGTCTGTGCCCGGCCCGTATGGACCCGGGCACGGATTCGGGCCTAATCAATTCGTCGCATTCGAAATCCCCAAAACGGAACATCGAAAGCCATGAAGGGATGAAGCAATATAGCCGGGGGCAAAGGTCTGGATTCGGTGCAATCCCAAAAAACCAACGATGGGGTGAACGCGGCCTTACGAAGCCTTCGTAAAGATCGTCCCGTTCCAAGTAAGCGACTTCCCGTCAGCCGAAAGAGTCCCACCCTCCAGCCCCTTGTTAACGTGCGGCATCGGTAAAGCCCCCACGTCGTTGATCGTGAAGGTGAAGTCATTCCCTCTAGCCGTATAGGTGCCTCGGAGGGAGATAGGCCGCGAGCCATCGGTAGTAGGAAACGGCCCCAGCGTAAAACTCGAGTCGCCATAAAGCGTAAGCGTCTCCGTCCCCGTCTCGCCCGGAGCCGTGTAGGTGGCCACCACAGCCTTTCCGCACCCGGCCATCAGCGCGAGGGCCACCAGAACAAGCGGCAGTTTCTTCAGCATTGATAGGATTATAAGTGGTAAGGCTACAAGTTCCAAACCTCAGGCCGATCAAGCACGATCCGTAAGACATCCTTCAAGGCAACAAGACTCTCCTATTATCCCGAAGGAATTACCTAGTGAATCGAAAGGATCAAAGCGGCCGACGCAACCCTCGTCAAGGTTGGGATTCCGCAAACCGCCACAAGCAACGCCCCTCTAAATCAAATGGAGTAACCGAGCGACAAGTTCACCTCCACCTCCGGAGGGAGGCTGTGAGCTTGCGAACTGGGCGGGGGTGGACTCCGGAAACAACCAGGAACACCAACTCCAACCAGCTTGTTGCAACAGTCAATGTTGCTCGTCCTCGCGCTTCAGGTCTCCAACGGCATCGCGTTCCCGGCCAAGCTCATCAATCCGCCGGAGCCTGCGGTCGTGCAAGCCCGGATCATGCCAGCGGTCCCCTGCAAGGTCCAGCCCTGGCACCCCGAGCCCGACCCGTTCATCCAAAACAAAGACGGCTCGACCACGTGGATCCTCCATGGCAAGAGGATCCGCATCCACAATCCCGGGCGGTTCTCGAGTTATGAGGTGGGACGCGACGGCAGCATCTTAGTCACCTATGCCGATGGCGCGCCGATGGTCAGCTTGCCGGCCATCATCAAGAACTCTCCCCAAAAAGAGTGGCTCATCAAGTACGCGCACGACCCAAGCGCGCGCTATCAAGACCCCAAGAACTATTTCTACGATCAGGCCGATGACGACATGCCCATCCCGTCCGGTCCCTACAAACTGCACCGGGTGAGAAACGGCGTCGACGAGAGCATCGGGTGGGGCGGGATGGATACATGCTGGTGGCCGGATGAAGCACTGACCGAAGTGATGGTCGATGCAAACGGAACGCCCTGCGGGATGGAGCAACTTGAGTCAAGATTCCTGCGCTATTACGATCACGACGCATCCTTCGATATCGGGCCCTACCAGTATCTCGACCGTCTCGCCGACCACATCTTGGTTCTTTCCAAAGGCACCACGATCTATCGGTGGCGGCACGGAAAGTTCCTATCCGCCGTGCGTATGCCCGACCACTGGATGCCGATCTGCATGAACCGCCGGGGAGACATCTTCGCTCGATACTTCGATGGCCTCTATCCGGAAGAAGACGTCCTCGATCGCAGGAACGAGGACTGGAAAGCCGCGATCCTCCGCGGCCACAAGTTCTATCCACTGTCGTTGCGTCAGCCGAACGGAACGAAAGCGCTTATCTGGCGCAGCACTCGAAGCGAAGATAAGTTTGATGAGAACGACCGTTACACGCTCGCCGCCTTCTGGGGAGACCCCGTGGACTATTTCCGGCTCTCCCCGGACTTAAAGCAAATCAAATAGTTCCCCTCGCGCGATACAGCTCACCCATTCGCACTCGACATCGCAGTCCGAGAGCCCTGAAAGGGCGAAATAATATAGCCCAGGGCACCGCCCCATGCGGCTAAAATCGCCAACAATGCTCGCGGTCCTCCTCGCCCAAGCCCTCGTCGCCCCGAGGGCGCCAAGACCGACGGCGGCGAAACTGGCCCCGCCGATCGTCTACCGAATCCACCAAATCCCCGCCCCGGTCGAGAATAAATTCCAGGACCCGAAGTCGGGAGACTTGGTCTTCCGCATTGGTGGCCAACTCCTGCACGTTCACCCGCCCCAAGAGTTAGGCCGCGTCGAGGAATCAAGCCTCGCGGGCAAAGATGGCAGCGTGCGCGTCGACTACTGGGTCGCCGTCGACCCTGGTGCCTATTCAGGCCAGAAGATCATCACCGATCATCCCCGGCGCAACCTGCTTGCAAAGGCGTTCGATCCAACTGGGCCATACCGAGACGCCAAGAACTACGTGCGCTCCTATTACAAGGACACGAACGCGATGCAGATGCCGATGGCTCCGGCCACGGTGGTCCAGGCGATCAACGGGAAGGAGCGGGAGCTCGGCATCGGGGTCGATCTAAAGACATGGTGGCCGAACCGGGTGCTCGTCGCGATCGCGGTCGACGATCATGAGAATCCGACCGGATACGAATTCACCGACCACGAATTCCTGCGCCTCTACGACAAAGGCCGCCCCATCGAGATCGGCCCGTACCACTTTCTCGGAATGGTGGACTACAAGACAATCGCGGTGACCTCGGCCTCGACCGTTTACCTCTGGCGCGAGACCGGCTTCGTCTCCGCCCGATCCGTGCCCCCCGGCTACCGATTCGTCGCCGTCAATAGCTACGGAGACGTCCTCGTGCGCTATCTGCCGGATGCCGAACGCGAGGAAGTCTGGAAGATGGCCCTCCTTCACACCAACACCCTAACCCCCCTCACCTTCCGCCGCCCCACCAACTCGAAAGGGCTGCTCTGGCGTGAGACGCAGTCGTTCGGCGCTAACCGCCGCATCCACTTCTCAGCGTTCTATGGCGACGTGGAGAAGTACTACGAGTTAGCGCCCTAAACTCGCCAGTTCTTCTTCGGGATGCCCGATGCGCGGATGATTTGAGCGAGCGTGCCGATCGGGAGGACTTTGCCGGCGTGTTCGGGGACGACCACAATGGCCCTGCGCTCGGGATGCCACCACTTTCGGTGGCTTCCCTTCTGGCCGATCAGCTCAAAGGCGTTCGATTTGAGGATCTTCTCGACTTGGAACGCGGTGAGACGCGCTTGCCGTTCACCCTCAGACGGCGATCTTGAGCACGATGGCTTCGGGATCGACATTGAGCGGGCCGGGCTCGAGGTAGAGCTGGATGGCCTCGCGAATGTTCTTGGTCGCTTCCTCTTGAGTCTCGCCCGCAGAGACGCAGCCGGGAAGTTCTGGGCACCAAGCCGCCCAGTCGCCTGTTTCATGATCCTGTTGGAGGACAACGCGCCAAGTCATAGCTACATTTTAGACGACCAATTTTCCGCCGTATACACGACCGGTTCTTCAGCCGGCAACCGGCAAGCGCTCACCCTCTGACGATTTACGAATTACGGATTACGGCTGGCGCGGCTTCGAAATCCAGTCCGTGTCAATCCCGCGCTGCATGAGGTGTTCCGAGAGCTGGCCCACGTGGCCTTGGATGTGGCGGACGTTCATGCGGAGGTGTACGCACTGATGGGCGATGCGGAAGCCGCTGTCGAGCCCCTGAAGGAGCTTGCTAAGAATCGATATTACGAGTTAGGTCGAATTCTTACAGAGCGCACATTTGATCCAGTTCGGTCCTCAGACGTTTTTATACAATTTGTATCGTCAATACCGAGCGAATTGCTAACGTTGGGAGCCGAAGGCAACTAGCGACATCACGCCGACGGGGCGGATTTTTTCGGGAAATCGGCTTCGCGAGGGAACTGGCGGCGGTCCCTTAATATGTCCGTTCGTGCTGCGCAGTTCTGTCTTGCAACTTCTGCCGGCCGTAATTTGCTTACCTCGCCATCTAACCGACGGAGCCTTCCAAACCAACCCTCAGCAGCTTCTTCGCCTCGACGGCAAATTCCATTGGGAGCTCTCGGAAGACGTCTTTGCAGAACCCAGACACGATCATGTTGACCGCGTCCTCCGTCGGAATGCCCCGCTGGTTGCAGTAGAAGATTTGATCCTCGCCGATCTTAGACGTCGAGGCCTCGTGCTCAACCGCCGCCGTCGGGTTCTTCACCTCGATATTCGGAAACGTGTGGGTGCCGCAGCGGTCTCCCATGGGCATCGTCATGCTGCTGTGACAAGCGCCTGCACGTTCTGGTCCTCTAGGCGCCTTTCTATGTCGGCAACGGCATCCCAAACCTGAGCTCGAATCGGCGGCTCCTTAACCACATCTAGAAAGACCCACCATCGCCCATCCACCTGGTGAACGTCTGCCAGGCGGAGCCCAAGAGGATTTTCTTTCAGTTGGCCAAGCACCTCTTGCACCTTGATTCGAAGAGTAGCCTCGTTCAATTCGCTCATTCCATCACTCCCAATAATCTTAAGACCGCGCCTGATTGTTTCAAAGCTTCCACCGCACTCTGCCGGTCAATCGTTCGACCCGGCCGATAGTCTGCATCTTCCCTCGCTTCACGAAGGAATCGAAGCCGCGTCTTGATCGCCTGCTTTGAGGTTTCGTCGATGCCTGCCACATTGCTTATCAATAATGGTACGTCATCGTGGGGTGGATTGCGCCAGCCATGTCTGAACAGCCTGCCGGGCGCGCAAAGTGGTCCAGCCGCCGCGCAATAGGCAGCATAGTATGCGCGGGAAACGGAACTACGCCATGCCAGATCATCACCCATGTCGAGCAGACGTTGGGCGCAAACGAGATTGTTTCGGCTAAGTTCGTGCCACGTCATATCGTTGCAGAAGCTACCCGACAGACCCTTCCAAACTAACCCCCAGCAGCTTCTGCGCTTCAACAGCAAACTCCATCGGCAGCTCCCGGAAGACGTCTTTGCAGAAGCCGGAGACGATCATGTTGACGGCGTCCTCGGTTGGGATGCCTCGTTGGTTGCAGTAGAAGATCTGGTCTTCGCCGATCTTGGACGTCGAGGCTTCGTGCTCCACTGTCGCGGTGGGGTTTTTGACTTCGATGTAGGGGAAGGTGTGGGCTCCGCAGCGGTCTCCCATGAGCATGGAGTCGCACTGTGAATAATTGCGAGCGCCCTCGGCGCCGGGGTTGATGCGGACTTGGCCTCGGTAGGTGTTTTGGCCGTTGCCGGCGGAGATGCCTTTGCTGACGATGGTGGACTTGGTGCGCTTGCCGATGTGGATCATCTTGGTGCCGGTGTCGGCTTGCTGTTTGTTGGCGGTGAGGGCCACGCTGTAGAACTCGCCCACGGAGTCGTCGCCCTGGAGGATGACGCTGGGGTATTTCCAGGTGATGGCGGAGCCGGTCTCGACCTGGGTCCAGGTGATCTTTGATCGCTTGCCGATACACTTGCCGCGCTTGGTGACGAAGTTGAAGATGCCGCCCTTGCCGGTGACGGGGTCGCCCGGGTACCAGTTTTGGACGGTGCTGTATTTGATGGTGGCGCTGTCTCCGGTGGCGATGAGCTCGACCACGGCGGCGTGGAGCTGGTTCTCGTCTCGCATGGGCGCGGTGCAGCCTTCCAGGTAGGAGACGTAGGCGCCTTCCTCGGCGATGATGAGGGTGCGCTCGAACTGCCCGGTGTTGGCGGCGTTGATGCGGAAGTAAGTGCTGAGCTCCATGGGGCAGCGGACGCCCTTGGGGATGTAGACAAAGCTGCCATCTGAGAAGACGGCGCTGTTGAGGGTGGCGTAATAGTTGTCGCTGTAGGGGACCACGGAGCCGAGATACTTCTGCACGATCTCGGGGTGCTCGCGGACGGCCTCTTGGATGGAGCAGAAGATGATCCCGTGCTTGGCGAGCTCGGCTTTGAAGGTGGTGACGACGGATACGGAGTCGAAGACGGCGTCCACGGCGATGCGGTTGGCAGGGGTATTGGGTGTTGGGTCCTGGGTATTGGGGTCGGATTCGAAAGCGTTGAGCCCTGAGCCTTGAGCCTTGAGATCGGACTCCGGGAATTCTGAGCTGCTCCCTCCGAGATCCGAGTTTCCTGTCACTCCACGCGCATCCGCGGCGCTGGCTGCGGCCCCTTTCACATTCAGGAGCACCTTTTGCTCCTCAACGGGGATTCCTAGCTTCTTGAAGGTGGCGAGGATCTGGGGGTCGGCGTCATCCAAGGAGTCGAGGATCGGCTTCATCTTGGGGGCCGAGTAGTAGGAGATGTCTTGGAGGTTGACGGGCAGGTAGTGGACGTTGGACCACTTTGGCTCCTTCATGGTGAGGAAGTGCCGGTACGCCTTGAGTCGCCAGTCGAGGAGCCACTGGGGCTCTTCTTTTTTCTTGGAGATGGCGCGGACGACGTCCTCGTTGAGGCCGGGGGGGAATTGGTCGGTCTCTAGGTCGACGCTCCAACCGTGCTCGTACTTACGATTCGCCCACTCATCGAGGAGGGCAGTGCTCTCATCTAAAACCTGTTCGCTCATATACGGTCCGCTAAGGGCCCACCTGGCATCACCAGCATCGCCCGTCGCACTCCTTTCTACGCCTACATTGTGGCTCTTTTTGGCTTCGCCGTAAATCGTAAATCGTAAATGGTAAATCGCCGGACGCGATTTCACGCGGAGGGCGCGGAGGTTTCTTTGGGAGTGCGCGAGCTTGCTCGCGCTTTTGCATGCGTTCAACTAAGGCAAGGGGTCGATTGGTAGGTTGGAAAAGCGCGAGCAAGCTCTCGCACTCCCAAAGAACTCCCAAATGACTCCAAATGGCTGCCGAAGTGTGTCGTCTTGTTCGCATAATGGGGCGTGACTCGGGACTTTGATTTGGTTTGGGATTTTGAGAAGCCGGGGGAGACGGAGAAGGTTTTTCGGTCGATGCTCGAGAAGGCTCCGGATCAGGGGTACCGGTTGGAGTTATTGACTCAGATCGCGCGGTGCAAGGGGTTGCAGCGGGGGTTTGAGGAGGGGCACTCGACTTTGAATGAGGTTGAGAGCGAGATGGGGGAAGATCGGGGGCGGGTTAGGGTTCGGTATTTGTTGGAGCGGGGGCGGATTTTGAATTCTTCGGGGGAGAAGGATAAGGCTCGGCCGCTGTTCAGTGAGGCTTGGGAGTTGGCTTCTGGGCTTGGCGAGGAGTTCCTTGCGGTGGACGCGGCGCACATGATGGCGATCGTTTCGACACCTCACACGGCGTTGGAGTGGAACGTGAAGGCGCTGGAGATGGCGGATGGCGCTGCTGACGAGCGGGCCCGCAATTGGCGAGGGTCGCTTTGCAATAACCTGGGGTGGACTTATCACGACCAGGGGCGGTATCCGGAGGCGCTTCAGATGTTTGAGAAGGCGCTGGAGGCTCGAGTGCTTCAGGGGAAGCGGAACGATATCTTGGTGGCGCGGTGGTGCATCGGGCGATGCCTAAGATCACTCGGGAAGATCGATCAGGCGCTGGAGATCCAGAGGGAGGTGTTGGCTGCCCGCGAGATGAATATGGAGCCGGACGGGCACGTCAACGAAGAGATCGGGGAGTGCCTGCTGGACATGGGCAAGACGGAGGAGGCCAAAGGCCACTTTGCGAGCGCCTATGAGCAGTTGTCCAAGAATCCCTGGCTGGTGGCCAATGAGGGGCGGAGGCTGGAGCGGCTTCGTAAGCTGAGCGGGATGTGAGCCTGTGGGCTGTGGGCTTGTGGGCTGTTGGCTATGGGCCGTTTGGCCAAGCGAGCGCTGGTTCCAAGTTTTTAAAGGCAACCACAGAGGCACAGGGGACTTCACAGAGGCACAAAGCCGGAACTGTCAAAGTCCATGCCGAATTCACAGCCCACCGCGCACAGCCCACAGCTAGCGCAGGCTTACCTGCGATTTCACATGCACTTCAGAGAGGCTGGAGAGGCCGTCTGCGAAATCGTTGAGGGGGATTAGGTATTGGGAGGGGATGCCACCCCACTCGCTGACCGTGATCTTCACTCCGCCGGGCTGGCGGGAGAGGGTGCAGGCGCCGAATTCTGAGGCGAGGTGGGTCTTGGCCCCGAGGCCCACGTTAATGAGGGCGGATAGAGAGCATTGGAAGGAGTGCAGCGCATCTTGTATGCCGAGCGTGAGCTCGCAACGGCCGTGGTCCGTCAGTTGGACGAGGGCCCTTCCCGGGCAATCGTAGCCTCCATCGCATAGCACCGCAATTTTCTTCATCCAAGTTGTCTCCCTATGGGGATAGGACGACTTGCGAGGGGAAAGGCTTCCATCTGCGGGAAATTGTAGTGAGAAATGTGTACATTGAATTCGTAGATCGTAAATCGTAAATCGCCGGACTCCCTACGCTGCCGTTCTTCTGCCGCACTTGCATCGGCAGAAGCACGGGAGTTTTTTGGGCTCCCCGTCTTTGGTGGCTCCACGGAACCTCGACCCCGCCTTCTCTTGGACACAGACTTCCTAGAGGAAGGGAGTATTAGAGGCGGCTATTGGAAGTGCCCGGAACCCCCATCCCCGGCCCTTCCCCCTCTCCTGGCACAAACATCCAGGACAAGGGGAAGGGTGTTTTTTATACCGCGACTGGTTCGCGCTGGGTGGGCTCGGGGGATTCTTCGCCCGGGAGGGGCTGGTCGGCTTCGGCGGACGGGTCCTCTCGGTGAAGGAGTCTGGCGAAGTAGTGGGAGAGGTCGTCGAAGATCGTGTAGGAGCAGGGGATGACGACGAGGGTTAGGACCGTCGAAAGGGAGATGCCGCCGATGATGGCGACGCCGATCGTCTGTCGGAACTCGGAGCCTCGCCCGAGTGCGAGAGCGACCGGGAGGGTTCCCATGACGAGGGCGATCGTGGTCATCATGATCGGGCGGAGACGGGTGGGGCCGGCTTCTACGAGAGCGTCGTGGCGGGTTCGGCCGCGGCTG
>JANYLD010000063.1 GCA_025363835.1 Armatimonadota bacterium | reverse complement strand
GTCACGAAGAAGCCTACGGCCTCCTCCAACAAAACCTCACGGAGGAAGAGCAAACCAACGACCTCCTCACGCAAATCGCCGAGGGCTCTGTCAACCAGATGGCGATGGACGAGGGCGGCATGGACACGCAAGAGGGCCACTCCAAAGGAAGCAGCAACGGCCGGTCGAAGACCTCTACCAGCAAAGCAAAGACCACCACATCCCGCGCTAAAACGCCGCGCGGCAGTGCCAGCATGCGCTAAAAAGAGAAGGACCTCACCGCCCGACCAATCCCGAACCTTTAGGCATCAGGCGGGAAGGCCCCCGGAGGGGTCGAAAAAAGTAGCCGGGGGTCGCATACCCCCGGAGGCAAAAAGGGAAAAGCTACCCCTCCTCTTGCGCGACGAAGGAGCGGAGGAGGAGGGGGCGGACCCTCCGCGCCACCCGCTTTGTCAGAAACCGCCTGCTTTCATCGCGGCTCAAAGGGTCCGGGGGTGGAGGTTCCGGAAGCTCGGAGTTGGCCCGGGCCTCGGGATCGCAAAAGCTATGCCGGGTCGCTTCGTTGCCCAGCGACCTTCGTTCGCCTTCGCACGTTCATGATCCAAGTCGGCAGCCCAATCAGCAGCAAATCCAGAACCACCGCGGCCCCCACGAACGAGCCCGCTGTATAAAATGACCGACCCCAATCTGTGGCTCGGTGGTGAAAATAGAAGGCAATCCCCGCCATCGCCGGGGTCCCTAGCAGTAAACCAAAAACCAGTTTCCGAGCGACCTGGTGCGCAAAAGTAGCGTCCGTGGGAGATCGTAGCGCCCCAACTTCGACCCCATACAGCCATGCAACCGCAGATAGACCGAACAAGAGTGAAACCGGCCACAACGGGGATACCGTAAATAGAAGCTGAACTCCGGTCCCCACCGCAAAGCCAGCCCCGCCCAAAGCCACCATCGCAAACCCAATAACTGCGTGCGATGCCGAGCTAGAAAGTGCAAGTTCAGCAGACTCCCGCTTAAGCTTCACGCTGACACCGCCCAATCGTACGCACGTGCACCATCGTTCATGACCATTGTCGCACAATCGCGCGCGAAACCCAAACGATGCTAAACGGAACTCGTCCCCTCGTCAACCCCCGAAGGCAAACTCTCCCGAGCCGTCCTGTCCGACAACGCAAACCTCACCGGCAAAGCTACAACCGGAATAATCAGGGCCAAAACGACAACGGCCTCAACCGATAAGCGCCCGGGAAGAATCTCACCCCACCCCGCGATGGCAAACAAATACCAACCAGCCTGAAGCAAATAAAGCTGAACCCACTGCCGCATGCTATGGCTCCGAAAGGTCTCCCCGACCCGCCGCCCAAAAACAACTTCACCCAGCAAGACAGACAAGATCACCGCCAGCAAAGCCCCCCGAGTCCCCAACAACTCCGCAAACCCCACCAGCCAAACAAACCCAGCCAGCCCGATCAAAGCAAACTTCAGGATCTTCCGCACGCTGACGTCACCCACTCCTCATTGTGCGTCCGAGCGCGAATAACACGGGACCTTCGCCGAGAATAATGGCGCCGTTGAAAACAGACGTCCCTGAAATTTGCGGCGACCGCGGAGGGGTCAGCGGAAGGTAGCCGGTCGGTCGTAGCATTTTCGCTGGAGTCTGCGGAGGCGAAATTGCGGAGACCACCGGAAAGCTACCTCCGAATCCCGCACCCCGGAGGGGTGCCAGGACCTTCCCCAAGGAGTTTTGTTAGGAGCGAGCCCCCCGAGGAGAAGCACGTGACAGAGAGCGAAAGAACGCAATTGACTTCATCACATGCTTTGAAGCCACGAGTCCCATAGGGACCCCTCTCCGGATGAGAAAGGAGGAAAGGCAGGACTAAACGGCCGCCAAAACCTTCCCCTCAACCGTCCCAAAGCCAACCCGATACCCCTCGCCCTGGCACCAGCCGGTCATGATCACCGTGTCGCCGTCCTCCAGGAACGTCCGCTTCTCGCCCGTCTCTTCCATCACCAAAGCGTCCCGCCCGCGCCAGGTCAGCTCCAACAAAGAGCCAAAAGATCCCGGCTCGGTCCCGCTGATCGTCCCGCTTGCATACAGATCGCCCGGCTCGATATTCGTCCCGTTCACGCCCTGATGCGCAAACTGCTGCGCGAACGACCAATACAATTCCTGCGCATTCGTGTGTGCCACCACCTGCGGCTTACTCATCTTCTCGGTATGAATCGACACCTCCAACTCAATATTGAAGTGCCAATTCTCCTTCGCCCGCAGATACTCTAGCGGCTGCGGATCCTGCTTCGGACCCGCCACTCTAAAGGGCTCCAGAGCGTCCAAAGTCACCACCCACGGGCTGATCGATGTCCCAAAGCTCTTCGCCAAGAACGGCCCCAGCGGCTGATACTCCCACCGCTGCATATCCCTCGCCGACCAGTCGTTCACCAGCACAAACCCGAGCAGGTAGTCCGTAAAGTCATCAATCGAAACCGGCTCCCCAAGAACGTTCCCACGCCCCGTAAAGAACCCCATCTCCAACTCAAAATCCAATTCCTTAGTCGGCCCAAATGAGGGCCGCTCCGCGGAAGCATCCTTGGTCTGCCCCTTCGGCCGCCGCACCGGCTCGCCGGACACCATCACGCTAGAAGCTCGCCCGTTGTAGCCCACAGGCAGCTCCTTATAATTCGGCAAAAGCGGCGGCATATCCGGCCGGAACATCTTGCCCACGTTGGACGCATGATTGATCCCCGAATAGAAATCCACATAAGCCCCGATCAGCACGGGGATCTGAATCTCCGCGTTGTCGATCGACGTCACCGCCTGATCCCGCAAAGCCTCGTTGTCCCGCAGCAAAGGGTTGTCCGCCCGTAGCAGATCGTAAGCGATCTTCCGAATATCCGACATGTGCCCGCGGTCCATATCCTGGAACGAGCACAACATCGGAAACTCCTCCTCCGGAATCAACCCCGCATCCAGCAAGGTCCACAAATGCAAAACCTGGTCCCCGATCCGAATGCAAACACACTCCGGATGCGTCGTCGGACATCCCACCCCAAACGGCAAGTTCTGAATCGGAAAATGATGATCAGCCGGCACATCAATCCAGCTCTTAGCATCGGCACGAATAATAAAACTCAAACATGGCCTCCAAAACTCCCTTCCCCTTGTCCAGGATGTTTGTGCCTGGAGAGGGGGAAGGGCCGGGGATCGGGGTTCCGGAACTTCCAATTATCGCAAGTCCATGAGCTCCCCGAATCCATACAAATCAAAATAAACCTCAAAATCCGAAAACCGAAAGAGCCTAAAGCCCAGAGCCCAAAGCCTGCCCCAAAAGCCCCATGGCCTTCAAATCCTCAAGCGGCTCCTCAACCGAGCACGAACCATAGGACACAAACACGTCCCTCACGGTTTCAATGTCGTCCATCGAAGCCGTCATGCCCTTATACGCCAACCCTTCGTCCGTAAACGAAAAAGCCTGCGCATCCCGCTCGAGAAGCACATCCTCCATCTCCCGCCGGCTCAACTCATGCCCGTTCAACAGAGCAAGCGCAACGAGGATATTCAAAAACCCATGCATCTCTGCGCCTGTCTCTTTCTCCCTAACCGGCAAAGGATGATGCAACCCCGCCGTCAGCTTAAACCGCAGATCAAAATGCGAGCATTGCTGCACAAACCCAACCACTTGCTCCGCCGAAGGAAAAGCCGAAGCCTCCAATCCACCCGTCCGGGCCTTCGCGCTCAGCCACTCCAACTCCGCCAGCAAAGTCAAAGAGTCGTCCATCTCAGGAGACCAGGGCAACTCCACAAAAACATCCGCCTCGTTAAACCCATGAAGGTCGGCCACATAGGAGGCCAAGTGCTCATGGTCCGGAACCCGGATCTCAAACCCCTCGATCTCCGCATGGTTCTCCACGTCCACCATAAACTTGTTCATCGCCGCCGAGTCATGGGTCAACGCGTGCTCCCAAGACTTGCGATCGGTAGAAGCCTGCCCAATCACAGAAACTGGAATAAAAGGCTCCTCCGGATGCTCCGCCAACTCCCGAGCCAACTCCGGCAACTTCCCAGAAGAACAAACAAACCGCCCCACAAACCACTTTTCCGGCCCATGGAAATAACGAAGATAATTCTCAACCGAGTCGGTCACATTCAACTTCGCCGGAGGAAAAAGCCCAGCGTAATCAACAATCCCCGACAACAAAACACCCAGCGCTCTCCTCATAACAGGAGTATGGCAAACCAAAACTGATACAACCGGCTATAACAAAGAACAGATGCCCAGAATGCGAGTCCTCATCGCCGACGACGACCCCATCATCCGCCTAGACCTCAAGCAAATGCTCGAGAACCTCGGCTACGAAGTCGTGTCCGAAGCCGGAGATGGCCAACAAGCGCTCGACCAAGCCCGAGAAACCAAGCCTGACATCTGCATCCTCGACGTAAAAATGCCCGCCATGGATGGCATCGAGGTCGTCAAGGCCCTCACCGAAGAAAACATAGCCCCCGCCATCCTCCTCACCGCCTACTCCGACCACGAGCTCGTCGACCGAGCCAAAGAAGCCGGCGTCTTCGCCTACCTGGTCAAACCCTTCAAACCCAGCGACCTACCCCCCGCCATCGAAATCGCCCGCAGCCGCTTCGAGCAAAACTCCCACCTCACCAAAGAAGTCGGCTCGCTTACCGAGCGCCTAGAAGCCAGAAAACTGGTAGACCGAGCCAAAGGCATCATCATGGACCAACAAAAAGTATCCGAAGCCGAGGCCTACCGCCGCATCCAACAACAGTCCATGAACCTAAGAAAAACCATGCGAGAAGTAGCCGAAGCCATCATCCTCGCCAATTCAGTCTCGAGCGCCTAGACGAGGCCCAACGAACCGTAGCATCGCCCTCTGGGCGATGTTTCTCGCTCCCAAACATGCATCGCTAGTAATCAAGCCGCAGGCAGAGGCTCGCATGCGTCGCATGACGATCAACGACAAACGACAATCGGATCCGAGCGACCCCGGATGGCGAGCCCCTGGGTGCTAGGGATTCCGCAATAAAAAGTGCGCATAGCCACAAACAAACCCCTGTCAAGGGAAAACAAAGGGAACGGGGGTGTGCCACAACTTGATTGGGCTAAGGCCCGGCGATCCTAGTGAGTCTCCGTATCCACCTGAGTCGCCCCACCCCGTGTCCCCATATCGGGGTTCGTCTTCGGCGCCGGAGGGGCCGACGCCTTACAACCACAAACCAAAACCAAGAGAGCAAAACAAAGAACTTTAAAGCGAACCAGCATCCAACCCCATTCTCCTCCAGTTTCCGAAAAAGCATGGTAGAGACGCCAACCGACCGCTCCCCCGGCCCCTATCTTCAGGCTTCCGAGGTCGCATGGCTTGTCTGGGGCCGGGGGTCTAACGCGACGATCATCAATCAGCCCAAATGGAAAGAATCAAATCTTAGTGCCGGTCGGCTTCGCCGCTGGCTTAATGGAAGAAGAAGCAGAGCCACCCGTCTTCGCCGCCTTTCCCGCGGTCTTAGCTGAAGCAGATTTCGCGCCTGAAGCCGCAGGCTTCCCACCGACCGCCGAAGCAGCCGAAGCCGGCTTCGCCACGATGATCCCAGCGCGAGACTGAGCAACCGAAGCCGGAGCCGCCGAAACACCCACCTGAGAAGGAAGCCCAGCATCCGGGGGCGACATCAAAATAGCCGGAGAAGCACCGTCCGCGCCCACATGATTTCTAATATTAAAAGTGTCCGCCGCATCCCCACCAGTCGTCCCTTGCTGGATATATCCCGAGTCCGCCGTCGGAGACCCATCGTCCATAACCGCCGGCTGAGATTTACTCGTACACCCAACCGCCAAAACCAAACCCAATCCAACCCAACCCAATCGCCGCCAAAACAACATCACCCATAGGATATCCGGTTCACGGACGACAGGTCACGCATGGCGTGGAGAACGCGGAACTCGGAATTAAAATCCAAGCCAGCTTCTCCGAAAATCCAAAATCCAAAATCCAAAATCCAAAATTCCGAGTTCCGAGTTCCGAGCTGCCGCCCCAATACGGCAACATCGATCTCCCCCGAACGCCTAACGCCTAGCGCCCAACGCCCAAGGCCTCCGGTATAACCAACCAATGCCCGACCTCCTCTGGGCGCCTTGGCGACTCGAGTACATCGAAAAAGCAACCCCCACCGGCGGCTGCATTTTCGTCGACCTCCCGAGCCAGGAAGACGACCGCCAGAACCTCATCCTCTACCGGGGCCAATACGCCTTCGTCATGCTCAACGCCTTCCCCTACACTAACGGCCACCTCATGATCGCCCCCTACCGGCACACCGCCGAGATGGACGAGCTAGACGACGCCACCCTTCTAGAAATCAACCAGCTCCTCGCCAAAACCACGCGCTGGATTAAAGCCGCCTACCACCCCGATGGCTTCAACATCGGCATCAACCTAGGCAGCGCCGCCGGAGCCGGCATCCCCAGCCACATCCACTGGCACATCGTCCCCCGCTGGAGCGGCGATACGAATTTCATGCCCATACTCACAGATTCGAAAGTCATCGTGCAGAGCCTAGATGCCCTGTACGATTTATTGGAAGCGGAAATGGCTTTGTAGGTTG
>JANYLD010000049.1 GCA_025363835.1 Armatimonadota bacterium | reverse complement strand
CGGCGAGGATTCCGAATGAGAGCCAAGCGAGGGCGCCTGCGAAGAGGAGCGCGTGGGTGGAAGGTATGGCTTGGGTGACCGTTGGCCGCTTCGCGGTCCTCTTCATGGTTCCGTCGATGTCGCGGTCGATGACCATGTTGATCGCATTTGCTGCGCCCGCTGACATGTAGCCGCCGATGGCGAGAGCGAGAAGCTTCCAGAATCCGGGCCAGCCCCCTGCGGCGGCGAAGGCCGCTGTGATGGTGGTGAAGAGAAGAAGACTGATCACGCGGGGCTTCGTTAGTCCGATGTAGGCGTGAATAAGCTCCCTGCCTTGCAGGTGGGGCGCCTCCTCCGGATGTTCCGCCGAGTCCTTTCGCTCAACCCCGACTCCCATTGCGGCGATGGCGAGAGCAATCACGCTGGCAAACGTCAGGTCAGCGGCGACCAAGTGCGCGGCCTGCATCCAAACAGGCGCTTTTAGCCAAATGTTGATCAACCCCACCAGCATTTCGCCGCCAAAGGCTCCGGCTACGTATCTCGAGGCTCTGCGGACATCGGCAGTTGGGCGGAGGTGAAGGACGAGGCCAACGGTGAGGACTATGAGAAGACCTATGGCGACGGCGAGGAACGGATGAGTGGGCTGGAGCTTTACGAGAAGCGGCGATGTTGGCGAGGCGGCCGCTTTTAGAACGTCGTTGACCGGCCATAGTTGGTGGCCGAGAGCGGAGATGGCGCCGCTGATCCCGAGGCCCCCGACGCACAACACGCAGGCGCCGAGCATCCATCCGACCGCGCCTTGTCCTTTGATTTCAACGGGGCGCACGCCCTTGGCGGCGAGATAAGCGGTGGTGAGGAAGGCGATGAGGATGAACGTGCTGACCACATGGAGGCCCATGAAGTAAACGCGGCCCACGCTCGTATCCATGTTGACCCAGCCCTTCTTGACCAGCACGGCTCCGATAAGGCCCTCGAAGAGGGTCATCGCCATGACGCCGTAGGCTGCTTTGCGGGCCAAGCTCCCTTGCGGGAAGATGCGCCGAGCCCAGATAACGAGGATGAGAGCGAGAGGACCGACGATCTCGGTTGAGGTCCGGTGGGCGAACTCAACGATTCGCTGCGAGCTTGAGAAAATTGGAAGAAGTTGCCCGTCGCAGAGTGGCCAATTGTTTCCGCAACCCGCGCCGGAGCCGCTGGATCGGACGATGGCGCCCCAAGCCACGGTGGCTAGCGTGTAGATGAGAACGACGAGGCTGTAGGTGGCGAACGAGCTAGATTTGAGGTGCGAGATGGGCCGGGAATCCCCCGTCGATGGCGACTCCGCCACAACCGCTCTTGATGATGCCTTTTGGTGAGTTCCGACCACAACCTGCTTACAAACCGGCGGCTCCTTTGCCACCCGTAGCGCCGCCGAACATTTTACTCAGCTTCCAATGCGGGTGAATTGTAAATCGCATATCGTCACGTAAATCGCCCAACAAAATTGTCGCCAATTCAAAGCGACTCTTGCTTTACACTTAGATCAGAGGCTGACTTTGCGACTTATCCTTCTGCTGACTCTGACCGGGTATCTCATACCTTTCTTGGCCATTCTTGGGCTCAGGCTGGGCCTTTCCAGCGACAATACCAAGAAGTTCTGGCTGCAATTAGCCAAGGAGGCTGGTTACATCCTGGTCGCTGGAGCTACTGTTGGCGCACTGTATCTTCTCGTCAATCTTGCCTTTTCAAGAGCAGGCAATCTCAGCCAGATAGGATCAGTAGCTCTCGTGGCCCTGTTGGTAATTCTTCCTCCGTTGGTAGCAGGCAACATCGTTGGCTTTGCCTGCCGCAGTAAACGACATAGATTTGAAGGCCGTGTCGCCTCTGGTTTAAGGGAACTCAAGCGGTGTCCGAGTTGTGGTGTTGATCTATCAGACTGGGCAGGCTAAAGTACAGGCATTCTCCACCTTTACGAATTTTGTCACGCGAGAGAGTCCCCGAGTCGAGGGACCTGATGGAAGCGACGGTGCGTTGGTGGGTGCATTCCATCGCTTACAGTCAGGTCCTTCGACTTGGGGACTCGCTCCTGAGAAAACCACCAAGGGGAAATGTTCTGGCACCCCTCCGGGGTGCTAGCGATGGGGAGCCTACCGGTGGTCTTCGCAATTTCCGCCTCCGCAGACTACGGCGAAATTGCTGCGACCGACCCGCTACCTTCCTCTGACCCCTTGGGGGTCGCAAAGACTGATGGGTTTTCTCCCAAGTCACGAGCACTCAGTGTTCAATGCCTCGGATGACAAAAATGAAGATCCGACTTAAGGCTGAACCTTCGCCAATTCGCTCTTCAGCGTGTTAATCGAGTCAATCGTCTCCGGATCAACGCCGTTCAGTGCCGCTAAATACAAAGAAAGAAAGTCTCCGAAATAGGTAAGCGACATCAGCCGCTGCAACAACCTCGTGCCCTCCGCTCGCACGTGGAAGAACTTCGCTTTTTCGCCAACGAGCGACTCGGTTATGCGCGCGCGGGCCTTCATCTTTTCGGACTCTGTTCCATCCTCCAGAACGAGTGCGACCCACTCCGCAACGCCCTGTTCATTCGCTTTAATCCAACCAAGGATCTCGTTGTGGTTCAGTTCGGGGAAGCCATTTGTAAAGGCCAAGTTTTTGGCGTTCTCGTTGATCTGCCCCTTCCACCGGTTCGCAACCAGCGACTGATAGAAGCCCAGTCCGTACAAAACGGCCACCCGGCCATGGAGCGCATCTGCCAACTGCTTGGCCTGGTTGTCCGCAAAGGGAACGCCCTCACCCCATTTAGCCGCGCAAGCGTCCAGCAGCGCAAAGGTCTCCGCATAGTCCTGCGCTGGCAACAGTCCCATGCGCTCACAAGCGTTCAGAACGGGAATGAACATCAGCCCCAATGCAGTCCGCGGAGGCTGCCCGCCGGGGATCGAGATGACTGTGTGGCCGTCTGACCGGGCGTTTTCCGCTAACTTGCCGCCGCTCGTGACGGCGATAACCCGGGCGCCGCTTCGTTTCGCGAAATCGTAAGCGGAGAGAGTCTCCTCGGTGTTGCCCGAATAGCTGGCGCAAAACACAAGATCGCCAACGCCTAGATAGTTAGGCAGCGTGTAATCCCGATTGACGATAAATGGAGTCGACCCGTTCGCCTCAAAAAGCGCCCGAACCAGATCGCCGCCGGCAGCCGAGCCACCTAGCCCCGTTAGCATGACGACGGTGGGACGCACTTCCAACTCGGGGAGATCAGCAGCCTGTGCAATGTCCAACGCACGGCGGCATTGGTCGGGAAAACCAACTGCGAGGGCGAACATGCCCTTGGGATCCAGGCGGGTCACGAAGCCTGGATCGTCAAGCAGGTGGTGCACTTATTCGTCCGCGAAAGGATCGTACTCGTCCGCGCTTGGAGCCGCGCCGGCTGCTACAGCCGCCTTAGCGCTACCGCCGCCCGCGCTTCCTCCGGACGCATCGTCCTCACGAGGCCGGTCCAGGGCCTGGACATTCTCAGCAACGATCTCGACAACTTCCCGGTTCGTGCCGTCGTTCGCAGTGTATTTGCGAGACTGCAGGCGACCGTCCACGGCCACCAATCGGCCCTTATGGAGGTAGTTGGAAACGTACTCAGCGGTTCTCTCCCAAGCGTTTACTCGAAAGAAATCGGCATCCGAGGAG
>JANYLD010000019.1 GCA_025363835.1 Armatimonadota bacterium | reverse complement strand
CCGGAGGAGCCCGTTGTTGAGACTCTGGAAGCGGGCTCCGATGAGGCTAAGCGGCTGGCGAAGGTCGGCGGCTGGAAGCTAAAGCCCTCGGGGAAAGCGGCGCTAAAGCACCGCACTCCAAAATCGGATTTGCTCTACTCGCTCTTTAGCTTCCAGCCGCCGACCTTCGCCAGCCGCTTAGCCTCATCGGAGCCCGCTTCCAGAGTCTCAACAACGGGCTCCTCCGGAACCTCGCGGACGATCTCCTCTGGTTCTTCCTCAACTGGCGCGGCAGCAGGATCCCAGTTGGCTTTGGGGCTGGTCTGCAACAGCTTCCCCAGGACCCCGTTTACAAACCGCCCGCTTTCCGCAGTCGAATACTTCTTCGCAATATCCACCGCCTCGTTAATCGTCACCGCTGGAGGGATCGCCGGTTCATGAAAAAGCTCGTACGCTGCTATCCGCATCACGTTCCGATCCACCGCGGCCAGGCGCTTGTAGTCGTAACCTTCCACCAGCATCGCGATGCGCCGGTCCAGGTCGTGCTGGTTCTTCTTCACGCCCTCCATCAAGCGCTGGGCGTAGTCGGCCAAGTCCTGAGACAAACCGGCCGCTTCCAATGTGTTAGAAAGCGCGTTCGGCGCCTGGGATTTGCCAACTTCGATTTCGTAAAGTGTCTGCAGCGCCGCTTCGCGCGCTTTTCGCCTTGATCTAGCCATGCCCCTCCTGGAGGAAAGCCGGGACGAAGCCGGTATGGAAGTCGCCCTCCACGTATTTCGGGTGCGCGACAAGCCTGCGCAGGAACGGAATATTGGTGGCGATCCCCGCCACCTCAAACTCGTAAAGCGCAGTCTGCAGCTTCTTCACCGCTTCAAGCCTCGTGCTCGCCGTAACGATGATCTTTGCCAGCATCGGGTCGTAGTACGGGCTGACTGAGTAGCCGGCATAGCAGTGCGTTTCCATTCGCACGCCCTTGCCGCCGGGCTGGCGCCACATGGTAATGCAGCCAGTGCTCGGCGCAAAGTCCTTATCCGGGTCCTGCGCCGTAATTCTGGCTTCAATAGAATGCCCCTTGATCTCGACGTCCGCCTGCTTCATCGGAAGCCTTTCGCCGTTTGCCACCTTCAGCATCAGCTTCACGAGGTCCACGCCGGTGATCTCTTCCGTGATTGGGTGCTCCACCTGGAGCCGGGTGTTCATCTCGAGGAAGTAGTAATGGAAGTCTTTGTCGACTAGGAACTCGACCGTGCCCGCGTTGGTGTAGCCCACACTCTTGGCCACCCTGACCGCCGCCTCACCCATGGCCTTGCGAACCCTTGGGGGCAGACCCGAATAGGGCGCTTCCTCGACGATCTTCTGGTGCCGCAGATTCTGAATAGAGCACTCGCGCTCGCCGAGATAGACCATGTTTCCGTGCTGATCGCCGATGATCTGGATTTCCACATGCCTTGGGTGCTCCACAAGCTTTTCCACAAGCATTTCCCCGCTACCAAAGCTTGCCTGCGCCTCGGCCGATGCGGTTTTCCACAGGCCGCTCAACTCCGTGGGGGAATCCACTCGACGTATTCCACGGCCTCCGCCGCCAGCTACCGCCTTCAACAAGATCGGGTAGCCGATTTCCTCAGCAACCTTTAGCGCGTCTGTGTCGCTTGGCACCGGACCCTTGGAGCCAGGCACCACTGGGCACTTGGAGCGGATGGCGGCTTCTTTGGCCTTGGCCTTATCCCCCATCGCCTCGATCGCTTCCGCCGTCGGCCCGATAAAGCCCACGTTCAAAGACCGCAAAGCCTCCGCAAAGTTGGAGCGCTCGCTGAAGTAGCCGTAGCCGGGGTGAACTGCTTCGGCCCCCGAGATCTGCACGGCCATCAGAATGTTGGCGAGATTCAGATAGCTGTCCGAGTTGCTGCCCGCGCCCACGCAGATCGCTTCATCGGCGATCAGCGCATGCAGGCTATCAGCATCGGCCTCAGAGTAAACGGCAACGCTACGGATGCCCATTTCGCGGCAAGCGCGAATGACACGGCAGGCGATTTCGCCGCGGTTAGCAATGAGGACCTTTTGGAGCATTAGAATTTTTCGTGGCCGGGATGGGGGCAGTGGACCTTGCCGCTCGCTGGGTCATAGACATAAGGTTCCCCGCCAACCGGGCAAACATAGTCGGTCTGCGGGAGGCCAGCGTCCGTAATGGACTGCGGCGGCCCGTCTGTACTCGACATTCTAGCTGCTTCTAAAGCCTGTCGCACTTGTCCGAGGTTCGTCTGGCAGACGGTGTCCTTCGCGCTCAAGATCGCACTGCCCATCGTGGTCTTGCCCAAGCCGTCCTTACGCATATCCACGGTGTCGCCGCCGAGACCTTCGCCCTTCATCAGGACGACCATCAGAATGAGGATGATCACGACCGTAATGAGAGTCGCGATCATCGTAAAGCCTCGCTTCATCATTTGTTCACCTTCATCCGCGCAATCACTTGCCCGTACATCACTGGATCGCCATCGGCAACAAGCACTTCAACGATCTCGCCCTCCTGAGGGCTCTCGACGTCGTTCGCCAACCCCAAAGCCGAAATGCTAGCGATCACATCTCCTTTAGCGACGGTTATTCCACTTGCAAGGCCAGGCATCGCCTGACTGTAGTATCCAACCAAAGGCGCTTTGATGTCGAACAGCCCGTTAGAAGCTTTCTCCTTCTGAGGAGCTGCTTCTTGCCCAACCTGCGCCGGGGTCTTCTTCACCTTCTCAAGCGAAGCTGAAAACCTCCCGGCCTCCGTTTCAATCTCCACTTCCGCAAAGCCACGCTGACGGGCCACGCTCAGCGCATGCTTAATAAGCTCAGACTCGATGCCGGGCATAGGCGTAGTTTACTTCTCCGGCCCCCTTCCTCTTGTGCCGATGTTTGTGCGGCAGAGGGGGAAGGGGGCCGGAGATGGGGGTCCGGAAGGCGAAGAGCCAGAAGCTTTCGAAAGCTAGACAGGTGCTTCCGCCCGCCCTTTGATTGCCTCATTAATGTTGTCCAAGTTCTTGACAACGATTGAGTGGATCACCTTCTTCACGAGCGGACCCAAGGTGGGCACGTTGTATTCGTAGTCCAAATGCGTGGCAAACCGGGTGCCCGCGTTTTCTTCCACAAATGTCCAGGTCCCCTCAAGCTGGTCGTAGTCGCCCTTGATCTGCTTGAAGTGGCAGGTGTGATCCACATCGTTCCAAAGGTCTTCTTGCCGCCACCGGACCTTCAGCATGAACTGAGGCACGACTCCGACCCAGTCGGCAACGAACCGATTGGCGCCCTCCTCGATCGGCGTCACGGACTGAACGTCCTTCATAAAGTCGGGAAACGATCGGCTATCTTTGGCGATCGCGTAAACGCGCTCCAGCGGGGAGTTAATCCACACGCTGGTGTCGATCGTCGGCATGAAATGCAGGATACCGGGAAGGAGGAAAGTTGAAGGAGGAAGGATGAAGGAGGAAGGCGGAAGGCGGAAGGCGGAAGGCGGAAGGCGCAAGGCGCAATCATGTTAGAATAATTTTAGGTGTGCGCTCCTTTTACGGCAAGCCGAAAGGCCGGACCGTCCACACAACGAGTCGCACACCGTTTTCTTTCCCAAACCTACTGGACCCGGCCAAACGCTAGTCTTTCAACGAAGCATCTCCCTAGATGTTTGCGCCAAACTAGAGGGCCGCTGCGAGTAAACAAACTGTGATTTCTTCCCGTTTGACCACCGACGAAGGCGCCGGAGATGCGCCTATGACGATGCAGGCGCTCGTGCTTGAAGAACCCGGCTGCCTCACGCTTCAAAAGGTTGAGGTCCCTCGTCCCGGTCCGGGCGAAGTGCTCGTCAAGGTTGAGGCGGCTACTACCTGCGGCACAGACCTCAAGGCCTACTTGCGTGGTCACCCTCAGATTCCGATGCCCGGCCTTTTTGGTCACGAATACAGCGGAGTCGTTGCCCAAGTCGGGGATGGCGCCCCTTTCCGAGTGGGCCAGCCCGTCATGGGAGTGCACTCCGCTCCCTGCCAAGTCTGCTACTGGTGCGGGGAAGGCCAAGAGAATCTCTGTGAAACCATCATGTCGACAAAGGTGCTTGGAACCTACGCTGAATATCTTCGCGTTCCCGCCCACATCGCCCGGCTGAACTTGTTTGAAAAACCCGACGGCCTCTCGTTCGAAGAGGCGAGCCTGCTCGAGCCACTCGCTTGCGTGGCGCAAGCCATATCGCTGCTGAAACTCAAACCCGAGATGAGCGCACTCGTCATCGGCCCCGGCTCCATCGGCCTCATGTTCGTCGCCGCTTTAAGAATGTTTGGCGTGGAACATATCGTGTTGGCCGGCCGAAATAAGCACAGATTGGAAGTCGGCGAACATCTGGGAGCGAGGCCCCAGAGCTTGGAAGACGCGGGCCGTCCGTCGGGACGCGGATACGATCTCGTGGTGGAATGCACCGGAAGCGTGGAAGTTTGGGAGTGCAGCCTGAACTACGTCCGCAGAGGCGGCACCGTCGTCCTGTTCGGCGGCTGCGCGGCAGGCACAAGAGCCAGTTTCGATACGCGCAAGATCCACTACGACCAGCTCAACCTCGTCAGCCCCTTCCACTTCGGAACCGACGCCGTGCGCACCGCCCGCCGCTGGCTTATCGGTGGCCGCATGGACCTGCGGCCGCTCCTCAGCGGAGAAAGGGCCCTGGATCAAGGCGCGGAAACGTTTGAGGATTTGAAGGCCGGCCGAGGCATCAAATACGTTTTCCGACCGTAAGCTAGCTGTAGCATCGCCTTCCTAGGCGATGTTTCGGGCTCACGCCGTCGCATCGCCTTCACATCGAGCAC
>JANYLD010000416.1 GCA_025363835.1 Armatimonadota bacterium | reverse complement strand
CATAGAGCAACGCTCCATCTACAGCGAATTCGGAATATCTGTTTCGGGCCTCGCTCTCGTGTTTCAAAGGACTGCCCTTGCATTCCACAACGATAATGAAGTCGGGGTATTTCGATGAGCGAATGATGAACTCAGGCTTTCCCGCCCCATTGCCCGACTTGGACGCGTTGTTAAGCAAGCTGTTGATTCGCGCTGAATCGCTACTTTGCTTTTCCACAGTGACAGGGGAGCCGTCGGAGAAGTATCCCGCCTTGCGCAGGCGGGCTTCGATCAGGTCTTCCGTCTTTCGCTCGTTAATCCCCACGTTGGGCTCCGTACATCAACCGCCTACCCCGGGCTTGCTCGATTGCAATGACCGCCCGCTCATCGTCTCGAATGTGCCGATGATCCCAACGAAAACTGAATTCATCGCAGTAGCGTTGAAGATGTTTGCGGCTCACATGATGGAAGTTACCGTAGACTCCCCTCTTGATAAGAGCAAAGTACGATTCGACCGTGTTGGTGTTCGTGCCGTCTGGCCGGGCATACTCTCCCGCACTGTGAGTGACCGTGCGATGGCTCGCGTAATCCTTGCCGACGCTCTTGTACCCGCTGAACTCATCCGTGATGAGTGAAGAGTCAGGCGTTAAGTTCTGGTTGATAACCGTCCTCAAAGTTTTGGCGGTCACGTCAGTAACGACGTGTGCCCTGGCCCTTCCGCCGCGTTCTACCAGCGCAACAACCGGAACTTTTTTCGTTCCGCGCCCGCGCTTAAAGGACGCTCCTGATCCCTTCCGAGGTTTTCCACCGACGTAAGTCTCGTCGGCCTCAACCTCTCCTACCAACGGATCGAACCCGTTTCCTGCCATTGCATGACGGATTCTGTGAAGCATGAACCATGCGGTCTTGTATTGGCAGCCAAGTTCTCTTTGCAGTTGCAACGCTGAGATTCCTTTCTTGGAAGCACATATCCGAGAGAATGCGTAGACCCAATCATTCAGCGGATAATGGCTCCGCTCGAAGATCGTTCCGACCGTCACCGTGAAGGGCTTGCGGCAGTCCCGGCAGTTGCAGAGACCAGGGCGGCATGACTTGCCCGCCATCCGCTTGACGTTCTTTCCTTTGCATCGGGGACATACAGGACCGTCGGGCCAAAGCACTCCTTCAAGGAATACCCGCGCTTCGGCTTCGGTCAGTCTGCAAAGAGATTTGCTCACGCATTTATTATAGCACGGTTTGCTACGTCAAATACATAATTCCGTTCTGAAATAAGAAAAGGACGCATTTTCCTTGGAATCGGCCGGATGCCCTTTGAACATTCCGGAGGGGTTTGCCGCCCTACATCCGGTGTCGCGGGCCTAGCGGCTGTGACGCCGTTGCGCTGAAAGGAGTCATAATCGATCAGTTACGGCAATATTGGTCCAGCGACTGTCTGCGAAATCCGCCCCGTGCGAGTTTTGTTAGGGATTCAAACGACTGCAAGCGCGTGCAAAACTCGGCGGTCCATAAGAGGGCCGCATTCACGGAGGCCACATCTTGGCAACAAAAACACTATACGTAGGCAACATCTCATACTCCAGCACGGAGCAGAGTCTTCAGGAAGCATTCAAGCAGTACGGCGCAACAAATGTTCGCATCATCGAGGGTCGCGGTTTCGCATTCCTTGACATCGATGCCGATCAGCTCGAAGCCGCGGTGGCCGATAAGAACGGCGCCCAGCTCGACGGTCGAACCCTCACCGTGAACGAAGCTCGTCCTAAGGGCGAAGGCGGACCTCGCGGCGGCGGCGGCGGTGGCGGCGGTGGTCGCTCCGGTGGCGGCGGTGGCTACGGCGGCGGCGGCGGTGGCGGCCGATCGGGTGGCTACGGCGGCGGTGGCGGCGGTGGCTACGGCGGTGGTGGTGGTGGCGGCGGACGCAGCGGCGGTCGCGGCGGTCGCTACTAAGAGCTACTTAGCAGCTTGATTCTTTGGACCGGGGCGCCCTTTGGGCACCCGGTCCTTTTTGGTTTTTGGGGCGCGGTGTTGTTGCCGTCCGCGCGACGCGCTGCCTCCATACGCGGGCCTGTAATTTACGCATGCTCTCACCCTCGTCCCGCGTATGGAGGCTTCTCGGTAGGCAGATGATGGTGGTGCTTAGTCACCCCGTAGGGGTCAGAGGAAGTAGCCGGTCGGTCGAAGATTTCAACCGCAGCGAAGCGAAGGTGAAATCGTAGACCACCCGAATGCGTTCGCACCGTAGCCAACCCTGAATGGGTTGAGGATTAAGGCACGACACTTCAAACGAGAAACCGTTCTTCGTATGGGATGCCCGCCTCGTCGAGAAATGCTCGCAACTCATCGAGGTATGTGACGACCTTGTGATGCTCTTCCTGGATTGCGATATATCCGCTGACGTTTCCTAGGCCACGAATCCCGACTGTAAACGCCGCGTAGCCTTCCTGCCACGCGAAATTTGGATCGATATTCTCCTTGGCCCAGACCGTGGATCTTTTCTTTACGTCTCGGACTAAGTCGGAGACGCTGACTGATGCCTTAAGACCGACGAGGAGGTGAACGTGGTCCTCCACGCCGCCCACGGCGCAGGGGACTCCGCCGACGCCTTTGATCACGCCACCCATGTATGCATGGGTGCGTTCTCGGTCTTCCTTTGTGAGCAAAGGTTTTCGATCCTTTGTTGAGAAGACGATGTGGTAGTGCAGGCTCGTGAACGTTGAAGGCATTTGGACGAGATAATATCCTGCACCCCTTCAGGGTGTGTTTATTGTCGAGCTTCGTAACCGGTGGTAGAAATGGGGAAACTTCGCGGACTCGTTTCCCATTTCGACTCACCGGCTACCTTCCTCTGACTCCTTCGGAGTGGCTTGGTTGGACGTGTGGTTAATAGGGTGTCGTGGATCCGGAACGCGTTATCGGACAAGTTGATGTCCTGCACCCCTTCAGGGTGCGTTCATTTGGAGCTTTGTTACCGGTGGTAGAAATGGGAAACTTCGCGGACTTCGTTTTCCCATTTCGACTCACCGGCTACCTTCCTCTGACTCCTTCGGAGTGGCTCGGTTGGCGTGATTCATAGGTGCCGTGGGTGCGGTAGGCATCTTCGACCAGTTGATATCCTGCACCCCTTCAGGGTGCTTTGATCCGTGGCCTTGACCGGTGGTAGAAATGGGAAAGCTCGCGGACTCGTTTCCCATTTCGACTCACCGGCTACCTTCCTCTGACTCCTTCGGAGTGGCTCGGTTGGGCCTGATTCATATGTACCGTGGGTGCGGTAGGCATCTTCGACCAGTTGATATCCTGCACCCCTTCAGGGTGCTTTGATCCGTGGCCTTGACCGGTGGTAGAAATGGGAAACCTCGCGGACTCGTTTCCCATTTCGACTCACCGGCTACCTTCCTCTGACTCCTTCGGAGTGGCTTGGTTTGGGCAAATTGTGGAGCGAGTGGTGATAGGCGCGTGCTTCCAAGGCAGTGCCGTCCGTGAGCTAGGACGAGGGCTGCGTTCTTGGGTTCTTCGGGTTCGTGTTGACGCCAGGAGTCGTTTTCTTTCTTCCGAGAG
>JANYLD010000392.1 GCA_025363835.1 Armatimonadota bacterium | reverse complement strand
GATGTTTCTGGGGATGCAGGCCATGAGCGTCTTTCTCGGCTCCATCGTGATCGCCCAAAGCGGGTTTATCGAGGTCCTCCGCCGGGTCGATTTCGAAAAGCCGCTCCCGTTCACCCCCTCCATGATCTCCTTCTTCGAGGTCACCGCCAAGGCCCTCCCCGCCACGTTCTCGGTCTACCTCGCAGCCGTGATCTGCCTCGCCGCCCGCCCCGCTCTCTGGCCCTACTGCCTCGCCTCCGTCATCGGCCTCCCCTTCGTCGCCATCCTCTTCTGCTCCATGGTCTTCCTCATCACCGTCCTCTTCCCAGACATCGACGACCCCACCCAGCGCAGCTTCCGAGGCGGCATGATCATGCTCGGCCTCGCCATCGTCCTCCTCCCCGTCATGATCGTAGCCCTAGGCCCCATGTTCCTCCTCCCCGGCCCCCCCGGAGTCGTCCTAGGCGCCACCCTAGGCGCCGCCACCGCCCTCGGCCTCAGCTTCCTAGTCTCCCTGCTCTCCGGCAACCTCTACGCCCAGTTCAATCCAAGCGAATAATAAACCCCCTTCCCCTTGTCCTGGATGATCGTGCCAGGAGAGGGGGAAGGGCAGGGGATGGGGGTTCCGGAAAACTTCAAATACGTCGAGTTCCAAATGGTGAGTCTCCGTGATCGGTGATCCGTGATCCGGTGATCCGGTGATCCCAGATCCTTCATCCTTCATCCTTCCTCCTTCAGAAGCAAACTCCAAATCGAACCAAACGCCTTCAGCAATTGTTAAGCTCAAACGTGGCCATGTCTACTCAAGTCCGAACCTCCAATCAAAGCCGGGCTTCTACCAAGATCGTTATTGGGTTCGTGCTCCTTGTCGGGTTGGGATATCTGGGGAAGAACCTTTGGGAGAACCATGTTCTTAACAACACGGTCTACCCGCCCCTCGCCCCCGCTCGCCTGAACCTTGTCGGGGTGGACACCAAGAAGGGCGGGTACCACATCGTGGTCGCCAACGGGATCGCCACCCTCGTCCAGTCATCCAGCGAGAACTTTGGAGCGGGTGATACCCAGGGTCAAGGGGATTCTGGGGGAGATTCGGGAGGGGACTCGGGCGAGAAGAAGCGGATGCCCCTCAAAGAGATGATCGAGACGATGCAAGGGAACGGGGAGGCAGTCGGGCGGTTTGTGGCCGTGCTGAACGACATGAAGGACGAGGATCTCCCCGCCACTCGCATCTATTGGACCAAAGACGACATCCAGAAAGCGCTTCAAGGCGACCCCACTCTGCGCTCGAAGCTCGAGAACGATCTCAACACGAGCCTCGACGGCAAGCCGCTCGACCACTTCCGCCCCACCACGTTCGAAACCGGCATCGTCATCAAGCTGCCCGTCACCATCAACGTCACCACCCCAACCGGCAAGAAGCCGGTCACCGGCGATCTCCTGGTCCCGTTCCAGAGCACCTTGATGAAAGCGCTTTTCCAGCGCGTGAAGGAGGTTCCGAACCTGACGTCCACCACCCTGGCGGGCTACTACGCCGAGGTCTCGAAAGCGTCTCTGGACAACCCGTCGAGGCTTCAGAAGGTCAGCGACGCCCTGACTCAGATCCTTTCGGACGCAAACGTCAAGACCCTCACCCAACTCCCGCAAGAGGTGCTCGATAGCATCACGATCCTCGCGAACGACAACATGATCCAAAGCGCCTCCTACCACCCCGAGGACTCGCCCAAAGGCCCCGTTTACAACATGGATGTCAAGCTGACTGAAGAAGGCAGAAACCGACTGTGGCAATACAGCCGTAATAACGTGGGAACCCAACTCCTCCTCGTCACCGACGGCATCGCCATCGCCGCCCCCAGAATCGGCACCGAGCTCGCCCAAACCGATCTGTCGATCGAGAACATGCCGGATGAATCGTTAGTGAAGCAGGCGGTTTCTATTATTAATGGGTCGAAGGCAGGCAAGTGAGCAAGATTCAAGATTCAAGATGCGAGATTCGGGATTCGGGATTCGGAAGATGTGGGATTTGAGGTATGCGATTTCGGATATGCGATTTGGGACGCCGGAAGCGGGATATCAAATCGCGGTTGAGAGCGCCGTAGCTACCCCTCCCCTTGCGCGACGAAGGAGTGGACGGGGAGGGGTCGGACCCGCCGCGCCCGAGGCTTCATTGTCGATTGCCCGTTCGGTCGCGGCTTCAAAGGGTCCGGGGGTGGAGGTTCCGGGGAGCCTGGAATTGGGTCGAGGGGCTTCTGAGGAGTCGAGACACGCCGCCTCCTGCTCTTCCCCAAAGGCCCGCATCCCACATCTCACACCAAACAGCAAACAGCAAACAGCCAAGGCCCCGCACCCCACATCCCGTATCGCGTATCTCGGATCCCGCATCCTGCATCCTGCATCCTGCATCCCGCATCTCACAGCACTACTCGTCCTCGCAAGCCTGTGGGGCTGCGCCAGCAAGCCCGCCGACTCCTACACCCCCAAGCCGGTTGAAACCATCCCCCCCGCCACCATCACGCCCGGGAATGAGAGTTCGGTGCTTCCTTTGGACAAGGGGAATCAGTGGACTTATGACGCGTCCACCGTGATCGCGCAGAATGGGCAGCCGCAGCCGGGGACGAATTTTGAGGTGACTTGGACGGTGACGGCCTCGCAGCAGACTCCCAACGGCACCGTCGCCACCATCGTCACCACCCAGGACGGGAAGACGAAGGGATCGCAGGATTGGCTGGTCAACTCCAAGGGTGTGTACGAGCTGTCCGACGGGACTCCGCCCCTCAAGTTCGATCCACCCCTCCCGGTTTTGCTTTTCCCAGCCAAGCCCGACACCACTTTCAAATATAAAGGCGGCGGTCCAACCGGGTTTGGCGACATGGGAACCCACGAGAGCGACAACACGATCCTTGCCAGCGAGATCGTCGACACCTCGATGGGCCAGATCTCGACGATTCCGATCGAAAGCAAGGGAACGGTGGTAAGCAAGGGCATTACCGCCCACAATGCGGTCAGCGTCTACTTCTCCCCCGGAATCGGGATCGTGAGGATGAGGCAAGAGGCCGTCGCTGGCGGCAAAGGCTACATCGTCTTGCTCAAACTGAAGAGCAAGTCGCTGATGAAGTCATAGGAGATACGCAATGAAAAATAGACAGATTGTCGCCATGATAGGAGCCCTCGCGCTCTGCTTCGGCTGCACCCAGGACAAGCCAGACGCATCGGTGGCGAAGGGCGGCTCTTCCAACATGACAACGGGTGCTTCGTTATCGAAGCCGAGTACGAACAAAGTCGATACCGATGCGCCCGTCACCCCCGTCCTTCCGGCAGCCATCCAGAGCGACGGGTATCACTATTACGGCCTGACTCGAACCGAGCCCATGAATTACGTAGTCACCGTCTCGAATGCGTCAGGGGACCAGCCTCCTCAGAACGCCGCCCAGTCGGTTAAGTTCGAAGGGATGGACGGCGACAAGGCGAAGTTTGTCATCCACCGGACCGGCGCCCTCGAGCCTCTCGGTTCCATGCACGTGCTCGTGGACGCAAAAGGCATCACGATCGCCTCCACCAACCCCGGCACCCTCAAAGGCACGCCGCTCGATCTGCCCGCCGACGTGAAGCCGGGGACGACTTGGAAGTCGGACTACACGATCGACTTCGACAAGAGCACCACCATGCCGGCCGGCGGAAGCTCAACCGCGCACAGCACGACCAAAATAGTAGGCGTTCAGAAAGTAACGACCAAAGCGGGAACCTTCGATGCCCTCCTTGTCGAATCCAATGAAGACGATATGCTGAACGGCAAACCGGCCACCATCCACTCGCAGACATGGTACGTAAAGGATCGGGGACCAGTCAAAATGGTCGTGCAAACAAAGCAGCCCAGCAGCCAATCGGGGACGATGACCATAGAGGAAGCTCCCGATACGGCGTCCAAGTAAGACAACTATGAAAGCCGCCAGAACCAGGGCCCCTATTACCAATCCGGGTCTGAGTCTTAGCTGCTTTGTTCTTGCATTCTTCGCGCTGCCGTTCTGCTCCGGCTGCCAGGGAAGCAAGCCTGAATCCGAGCTTGTCACCAAAGGCACCGGCGCCTACATCGGCTCACAAAAGGATCTCAAGCCCGATGACGATCCCGGCGTCAAAGCCAAAATGGTCATGTCCGGCATGGTCATCCCCGTCGACGTCAAAACCAAAACCATCGCCCCCGACTTCGCGATCGACCTCTGGTACGAGGGTGAGCTGTTTGAGGAAGAGCAGTATCGAACGACGCCCAACGAGTTCCAACTCGTCAACGCCGCCGGCGAAACCTACGCCCCCCCAATTCCGCTCCTCCGCTACCCCATGAACGTGGGCGACGCCTGGAAATGGTCCGGCCAAATGATCACCGGCCCCGTCGGCCGCGGAGCGAAGGCGACGATCCGGACGCAGGACGACAAAGTAGACATGGG
>JANYLD010000376.1 GCA_025363835.1 Armatimonadota bacterium | reverse complement strand
CCCAAAGACGGTCCCAGCGCAGGCGTGACCATGCTTACTGCCCTCACGTCGCTCTTCACCAACCGCCCCGTGCGCCAAAGGCTGGCCATGACCGGAGAGCTAACTCTCACCGGTCAAGTCCTTCCCGTCGGCGGCATTAAGGAGAAGGTTTTGGCCGCATATCGAGCCGGCGTTGAGACCCTACTCCTGCCCGAACAGAATGAAAAGGACTACAAAGAGGAAGTGACCCAAGAGGTGCGAGACCGCCTCACTGTGCACTTTATAAAAAGCGCGGATCAGGTTCTGCGATTCGCTTTGGAAAGACGTGCCGTCAGCAATAAAGCTGAAACACCGCTAATGAAATCCGATCCAAACCCGACATAAATAGTGAGGGTTTTTGGGGGATGCAAGGGGCTGTTACACCTCTACGCGGACTAGTTGCCGCCAGTTTAGTCACAATTTCCGCGCTCTGCGCTGCCCAAGACCATGCCCTCCGGTTGATTCAAGAGAGCTACCTCGAATCAGGCTTAGGCATGCACGGGTTTCAGCAACAGGCCACCTGGACCGAACTCCATGCCGCCCTCAATGACAACTACTCCGCCGTCCTCAGCAACTTCCGTTACGGCAACGACAGCTCGCTTGATGAGGATTATCTCCAGTACGACGGCAAGTCTTATGCTTTGAGAGCGGGCAGGATGCGGAGCGCTTTTGGCTTCGGAACCTGGTCTGACACTTGGTATAACCCGGTTATCTCCCTGCCGATCGCACGCTTCATGCCCCTTTCGGGCAGTATCAATCTTTCCAATTTCAACTCGGGAGTTGAAGCTAGGCTATGGAACGGACCCGTGCAAGCCGAGGTTGCGGTCCTCAATCAGAATCCTTCCGACGAACAGATACTTCCCGGCCGAATGGACTTTGATCGGGCTCGACTCCAGGTCAACAAAGGCTCGCTAATCGTAGGTTTCAACGCTTTGGTTCAGAACGGCCAGTTTTCTGGTAGTGCGCCCCGAGCATTGGGCTTGGACTACCGGTGGACGGCTCCCAGACTCGTGGTACGAGGCGAAGCGATGCAAGGATTCGGCCGAGCTGGTAGCGCGAAAGGTTTCTACACAGATGCGACCTACCGTCCGCCTCGATTTTTCCGAACGCAATTCGGCGCGCGGATCGAAGGCTTTCGTGACGACGCCGACTTTGCCGCATCGACCCTATACACGCTTGGAGCAAGGCAGATCGTCACCCCCAACTTGGCCTTGACCTTGAACTACTCGTGGGGCAACGTCCCGAATTTTCTGTATTCCATGCGGGGTTGGCATCTCCAGGCCGCGCTCGCAGTGAGGTTCGAATGAAGACGCTTACCCTTGCCATAGCAGTCGTTTCCTTAGCAACTGGAGCCAAGGCCTCAGATGTTTTGGGCCGCGTGCAACTAGCCTCGGGCCGAACAGGAGCGAACGCGGTGGTTTACCTAGAGGGCGGTCCCAAATCCGCGCCGCTTTTGCATAGTGTGGTCGACCAAAGAAATCGAGAGTTCATCCCGCATATTTCGGTCGTTACAGTTGGCACCACCGTAGATTTTCCGAATAACGACACTGTCTTTCACAACGTCTTTGCCGAATATAAAGCGAAGCGATTCGACCTTGGGATGTACCCACGGGGTTCTAGGAAGAGGCAAACGTTTGATAAGCCCGGCCTTGTCGCAATGATGTGCAGCGTCCATTCTGAAATGGGAGCCTTCATCATGGTTGTGGACACGCCGTACTACACGATCGCAGACAGGGAAGGGAAGTTCACCCTGAACAACGTTAAGCCGGGCAACTACACACTCAAGGTTTGGCACGAGAGTGGACAAGTGGAGTCCGAAGCTATCACTGTTACGGATCAAAACACAGTTCTGGAGGTCCGGACCGCCCGGCCCTAAGATGCCCCGCTCTCTGCGATCTCAGGTTCAGGCGCTCAGCGTCCTACCCATTCTTGGGCTGGCCGGTGTGGCTATCTGTGCCTCGATTGCATTAACCCGCTTCCAGGTTGATGACCAAGCCGGAAATAACCTACAGAAGGTCTCCAAGCTCTTAGCCGTCGCAACCAAAGAGAAGGGGCAAGCCCTCGACGCGCAAACCAGGCTACTCGCAGACCTTCCGACCTTGAGAACTGCAGTCGATTCAAAAGACGCGCCAACTGTCACGGACCGAGTCAGCTACTATCTGAAGAGAATCCAAGCCGATGCCCTCATGGTCACCGACACGGATGGCCATGTCCTCGGCAAAGCGGGCCCCGTAAACTCAATGCACTTGGAGCCCGCCCTTAGGGCATTGGTCTCCAACGCTGCCGAGGGCAAATCAGGAATTCAAATCGTCAGCCAAGGTGGCCAACTTTATTCCGCTGCAAGTACCCCAATATTATCTAACAGCTATCCGATCGGCACCCTGACCGCGTTATCGCTTGTGGGTAACGATCTTGCTCTAGACCTTAAAAGGGCAAGCTCCGCGGATGTGATTTTCTTGAGCGATGGCAAGGTTGTGGGCGGCTCTCTTCCTGTTAAACAGGTCGTGAATGTTGACGAAAACTCGAATTGGCATCTTGATGTCGGCAGGACGACTTACGTGGCCCTCGCCACTTGGCTCCCCGGCTCCGATCCGAAGCAGAGGGCCTATCTGATTACGCTTCGCAGCTATGACGAACTAGCCGGGCCTTACCGGTCCTTTAGCACCATCTTCACAGTTTTGATACTCCTGTCCCTCGTCGTTGCGGCTGCCTTGTCCGGGGCCTTTGCGACAGGGTTGGCCAAGCCGCTGGAAGGCCTTGTCCGGACCGCCCAGAAGGTCCGAGATGGTGAATGGCCAGGGCCGATGGATGTGGAGCGAGAAGATGAAATTGGGCTCCTCCAGTCTGTCTTCAACGACATGACCGCAGCTTTAAAGAAAAGCCAGGAGCGTATTCTGAGCTTGGTCGACATGGACCCCCTCACGGAACTCGACAATCACCGCCGTTTCAAAGAGCGGCTGGATCAGGAAGTTTTCCGCGCTTGCATGTCCAGCAAACCGCTGGTTTTGGCATTGGTCGACCTTAACAAGTTCGCCGACTACAACGCCGAGCACGGCCACGCGGTCGGCGATGAAGCGCTCACAACTATGGGCAAGCTTCTCAGCGAAGTGGCGCCCGACATCGCCTTCCTCGCTCGCTATGGTGGTGAGGAGTTCGCCATGCTTCTGCCGTTGAACACCTTGGAGAGCGTCGAGGCCATCTTTGGCCGCTTGCGCGAACTGGCCGATGGGAAGTTCAAGGGACCGCTCACCTTTAGCATCGGCATCGCCGATGTCAAGCCAGGAATCACGACCGGTGCCGGCCTGCTGCTTTCGGCGGAAATGGCGCTGAGCCGGGCGAAGCACCTAGGTCGAGACCGGATCTGCCGTTTCGACGCCGTCCCCGGCGCGTCCAGCGCGGATGATCCGTTTCAACTTCAGAAGTATCTCCAAGATACGACGTTGTCTACCATTCAAACGCTGGCTGGCGCTGTTGACGCCAAAGATCCCTATACCCAGGGCCACCCGGTTCGAGTCGCCGAATACGCCGCAGACCTTGCCAGATTCATGGGTTACAAGCCGGACTACGTTGATCTTGTCTACAAGACCGGCACTCTCCATGACGTCGGCAAGATAGGTGTGCCCGACTCCATCCTCTCCAAACCGTCGCGTCTCGAGCCGGAAGAGCAGGCTATCATGGAAACCCACTCGGTGCTCGGGGAGCTCATTGTCCGCAAAGCGCCGCAGCTTGAAGAGATGCTGCCCAGGAGTCCGTCACCACCATGAGCGATGGGATGGCAAAGGCTATCCAGACCGCCTCGTGGGCGCCAATATCCCAGTTGTCGCCCGGCTCATCGCCGTCGCCGACACTTTTGACGCGATGACGAGCGACCGCCCCTATCGCAAGTCCCTCCCCGAGGAAGTCGCCCTCGAAGAAATCCACCGCAAAGCCGGCGAACAATTCGACCCTGAAATGGCCGAAGCCTTCGTCCGCATGATGCGCCTTCATCATCACGGCATGCTGGCCGCTTAGTGGAGACAGGGATGTATAAATTTGGGAGGCGGATGGTCTACGCGAGCGGCGCATACGCTCTCTATGCGTTCTTCTATGCCTATCAGGGTCTGGTCAATCGACAAATCACGGATCGGCGAGGCGTTGTTCTCCTGTCAGGCCAAGGCGCCCAACTCCGGGGTTGCGAAGCACTCGTGGGCGGCCTATTGTTAGTAGGGCTGACCATCTATCTCGCCAGCAAATACTGGGACGCGTAATCGGGCGGCATCTTCCAAAATGGTCTGGATTAGCTCACAGGCTGGGACGCGTCATCGTACAATGCCCTGGAAAGCCAATGAACCGAAATAACTTCGGAAGGCAGATCGCCATTGGTTGCGGACTGTTCACGCTCTACGTGCTCTACGAAGCCTATGAAGGACTCGCGACAGACCAGATCACGGGCCGTCGCGGCTCCGTCATCCTCTCGGGCCAAGACGCTCGAATTCACGGTTGGGAAGCCCTCGTGGTCGGCCTCATGTTAGTAGGCGTCACGATATCGGAGCTACTGGGATGCCTAACCAAGTCCATGGCTTTTTGATAGAAGCTTTCGGAACCCCCTTGAGGGGGCTTGGGGGTGAACGTCAGGAAGTGAAATCGTAGCGGGTCGGCAGCATAAAAAATGATATCCGCTCATTCGCCGTGTCAAGAACTTGATCAGCCTTCCCCCTTCATCCTTCATCCTTCGGCGCTCATCCTTCGGCGCTCATCCTTCATCCTTCCGCCTTCATCCTTCAAAACGTACTCCGCGGCCTCGACTAGCGTCGGAAAAACCGCCTCCGGCTGCACGTCCCAAGCCCTATACTCCTCGCCCTTGCAAACGCCGGACAACACCAGCAACGGCCGACACTTAGCCCCTCGCGCCGCCGCCATGTCCTTCCACCAATCACCGATCATAAATGCGCCGGTTGGATCAAATCCAAACTCCTCTGCCGCGGCAAGGATCATCCCGGGATTTGGCTTTCGCCAAGGATGCTCCTCTCCGTCATGCGCCGTGCAATAGAAGAACTTCTTGATTTCAAAGCCGTGTGGCCGCACGGTCGCCTGGATCGCTTCAGTGACGTTATTCAGAACTTCAGGAGAAGTCAAACCGAGCGCCACGCCTTGCTGATTCGAGATGACATACAGATCGAATCCAGCCTCATAAAGCCGCCTCAGAGTGGGGCCCGTCCAGGGGAAGATCTCCAACTGGTCTAATCGAGTCACGTAGGGAGCGACGTCCTTGTTGAGCACGCCATCCCGGTCCAAGAAAAGTGGTTTGCGATTCATACGCTTTCCAGTCCGCGTCGAGAACCCCACGCCGCAGCCGCTCCAATGGCCATGCAACAGGCGCCAACCTGCAGTGACATGGCCAAACTGGTCCGGCTAGCCAGCCATCCAAAAAACATGACCCCAAAAGGGCCCAAGCCGGACAATGCCCACACGTGCATCGAAAGCACACGCCCGCGCAAGGCGATCGGAGACAGGAGTTGAAACATGGTGTTGGTGATATTGAAGTGGGCGACCCCGCAAAAGCCTAGCACGGCCAGAATGGCGTAGCCGGTCCACTGGTTGTGAGTAAACGACAGGGCTAGGAGTCCTACAGCCATCAAGGACATATCGCAACGCAAAACCATAGCTCTGAAGCCTCTCTCCGATGTCGCCGCAACGAGCAACAAAGAACTCACCGTCCCCACCCCCATCGCCGTATAGCAGTTCGCCAAACCTTGCGGTCCGAGATGAAATATCTTGTCCGCTATTGCCGGCATCTGGGTGATGTAGAAGATGCCGCACATGGAGACGCAGAGCTCGAGCAGAAACAGAGTTCTCAGCGGGCGCTCCTGAAATGTGTAGCGCATGCCTCCCAAGAGAATGTCCTTCATCGGTTGAGGCTCTTTCTTTGTGGCCCTTAGATCCGCCCGTATCGCTAAGGCGGCGAAGACGAGCGCTAAGAAACTGATTCCGTTTAGAAGGTAGCAAGCATCCACGCCAATTTTTGCAAGAACAAAGCCTCCCACTGCAGGCCCGAGAAGTCGCGCCAGGTTGAATGTCAAGGCGTTCAAAGGAATCGCCGCGCTCAAGTCCTCCGGCGGGACCACGGTCCCTACAGCAGACTGGCGCGTGGGGACTTCAAAGGCTCCCACGCATCCAACGACCAAAGCCGTAATCACGATCATCCAGTATTGGATGAAGTTGTAGTAAGCGGCCGCCGCCAGAAAAATCGCCGCCCCTCCCAGCAACACCTGGGTGATGACGAGCAAGGTTTTCTTGTTGAAATGGTCGACGAGCGCGCCCGGAAGCGGGCCCATCACGAAGTAGGGAAGAGAGCCGACAAAAGAAACCAGCGCGAGCTTCGCTTCACTGTGGGTGAGTTGATAGACCAAAAACCCTTGGCCCACAATCTGAATCCAGCTTCCAATAAAAGAAAGGAAAGCACCCGTCCAGAGCAACCGAAAATCCCGATGCCTAAACGCCCTCGTGATCTGGCTCACGAGCGTGTTCATGAATTCATTGTGAAAGAAACTGCAGCCAAGCTGCCGCCGTTGCTGCCTCCAGACGCGGAACCGGAATCGCCGCCTAGATTCCAACCATGAACCGCGTCTGGAGGCTTGCTATCTCTAATTCCGTCAAGGTGAATTTGATTAGAGGCGCTCTGTGTTAATCCCATTCCCGCTTTGTGAGTCTTTGTGGCTCTTAGTGTCCTTTGTGTTTAATCCCTCTTGAACCACGAAGAACACGAAGAACACAAAGAACCAAAAAGATGACGGGTCGCTCAACCGATCAACTCAATCAAAGCCGCCACCGTCCTCTCGGTAGCCCCCCGTTCGCTCTCAATCATCCGCTTCGCATTCTCTGCGATCTCGCCCGCAAACCCCTCATCCGTCAAAACACGCATCCAATGCGCTGCCAATTGCCCCGATGAAGCACACCGAAACCCAACCCCAAACGACTCCGCCAACACCTGCAAATCCCCAAAATGCCCCCGAGACATCCCATAAGACACGGGCACGCCCCACACCAAAGGCTCGATCACATTGTGCCCAGACCCAACCACAGTATCGCCGACAAAGGCCGCCCGCGTGAACTGGTAAGCAAAAGCCAACTCCCCCAGTGTGTCCAGAACATAAACATCTGCTGTTCCAGTGGATGGAGAAGTACGCAAGCTAACTTTCAATCCGCGCGCTTTCACTGCCGCCACAACTTCCGGTACCCGCGCCAACCGCCTCGGGGCAAGCAGTAGGTTCACTGGGGTTGCCTTTCGAGCCTCGATCAACGCATCCAGGACAAACGTCTCGTCCATCGCGCTCCCGGTGCTGCCCGCTGCCACCAGCGGAGTGTTTGGGGAGCTAGCAAGCCAGGTTTCCAACGACCGTTGCGCATCGTTGCCCAGAGGCTTGATCTCTAGATCCAACTTCATATTCCCGGTGACGCACACCCGGCTTCCGGGCGAGAGAAGGGTTCGCAACCTCTGTTTGCCCTCGCCGGATAAGAAGCAAAACAAGTCCACGTTATGGACCATCCATCGAAAATAGCTGGCCAACAAGCCGCTGTCTTTCTTATTCGAGCGCGTGTTAACGACCGCAACTCGACTACCATGAAGCTGGCTCACCGCTAGCAAATTAGCCAACCAGAACTTCTCGACCAAGACAATCACATCCGGTCGCACTTTGCGAGACCATTTCATTACCGGAAACACATGCTCATAGGGCGCGATAACAATCGCCTGTTCCGGGTGTCCTTTCTTCGCAAACTCAATCGTCGCCAAGTCCCCAATCGACCAGATGATGTTAACGTCCGGCCGCAATTCGGACAGTCTCTTCGTGAGAGCTTCCGCGAGACGTAGTTCGCCGAAGGCAGGAGCGCAGATGACGACGTGGGGGCCGGATTTCGGTGTCACAGACACGCCGCTTTGCATTGAAGGAATAAACCAGCGGCGCCAATCCAGTTCATGCCGGCTCCCCTTCCTGACGATGCGTGAGAGCTTCTTGAGAAGAATAAAGGGAGAAAGGAGAAGAAGGATCAGATTTAGGCCGATCAGCCCCAGAATCTGCTTCAAAGCAGGTTGCCTATCCACCCCGCTCGCACCTGCCTCCCCGGGTTCCATGCGCCCACCCAGAATACCTTTGATTTGAACCTGCTCAAGGTAAGATCGCCCTATCCATTAAGCTCGACCCTCATCCTTCATCCTTCATCCCTCATCCTTCCTCGTTCGCAAAAAATGCGCCGTGTCCAAATCTAGATGTACCACCGGATCGGCGAGATCCGCGCCGAGTCCATCGTCGCAGGCCAGTACGTCACGCCCGAGCAGTTTGAATCCCAGATAAAACTGGTTAAGAGGTTCGGCTTTAAGACAGTCTCCCTAGCCCATATGCTCGCCGCATTCGAAGGCCAAGCTCGACTGCCTTTAAGACCGATAGTCATCACTTTCGACGACGGCTACAAAAGCTACTACCAATACGCGGCGCCAACGCTGGAGAAATACGGCTACACCGCAACCACGTTCCTTGTTTCCGACCTGCTAGGCCGGACCAACGAGTGGGATGAATCAAAAGGCGATGTCACGGAACACCTCATGACCGTCGAAGAAATACAAGACCTCCATAAACGCGGCCATGAATTTGGCGCCCACACCAAGACCCACGCCAACCTAATCGAGGTGCCGGATGACGTAGCCAAGCAGGAAATAGCCGGATCCAAGGCCCAACTCCAGCAGGTCCTCGGCTTTCAAACCCCCTTCTTCTGCTACCCCTACGGAGCGCAAAACGAAAAGGTCCAGAAATGGGTTCAGGAAGCCGGCTTCCAAGGGGCCGTCTCGACCCTCCGCAAAGTCAACCTCCCCACCTCAAACCGGTTCGCCTGGGGCCGAATCGACATCCGCGCTAAGACCACCCCCTGGTCGGTCATTCGAAAGACTTTCGAGACCAACGAGCCGGCCTAGGGAAAGCCTTGAGCACTAAGCCTTAGGCCTTAAGCCTAAGCCCTAAGCCCTAAGCCCTAAGCCTTGAGGCTCTAAGTGCTGCGATTAGCGTGGTACTTCGGTGCAAGGTTTTGGGCCCCACAACCACTCCGAGCGTGACGTTCAACGCTCAACGCTCAACGCTCAAGGCTCAGGGCTCAGGGCTCAGGCTCAACGCTCAAGGCTTTCCCTTCTCCCAAGCGTCCATCCAAGGCAAATCCAAAACCTCGTGGGGGCGAGGCTTTCCGTGAAAGCAAATCACCCGCGAGCCAGGCAATGGGGGGCGCTTCAGGCAATGGAGCTTGTAAGACAGAGTCTGTCCGGGATACAGGTCCTGGAAGAAATCCACATCGGGCAGGCATTTCTGGATCCAAGCCTGGTCGCCGCGCCGAACGTTCGGCAGACCTTCCTCAACGAACTGGTCCCAGATTGCAGCCGCCGCTGAGCCCGGCCTCCAACTCATCAATCCCGAACCGTAATTCATCGGCTTGTAGAAGTCCCGCAAGATGCAGAACTCGCCCGAATACGAAGCCAATTCATCCAGCGAGTCCACGATCACTGTGTCCAGATCGATATACAAAACTCGCCCATCCAAGACCCCACGCTTAAACAAATAAAGCTTGTTCCACCAGCCCACCAGGTCCACCGGCAGACTAGTTTTCGCCTTATCGTCCTGAATTTCTGGCCGCAAATCCTTCTTGTGCGAGAGCCGGTACGGCACAGACAGTATTTGCCTCACCGGCGCTCTTCGCGAGCGGTGCAACCGATTCAGCCACCAACTTGTGGGCAGATTCGTAGGCAAAGCTCTTACCTGTATCCCCGCCTCCAGTCCCTCCGCGGAGTCCGTAAAGCACACAAACTTATGCGGAAGGGTCAGATTCCTGGAAACTCCTTGAAACAAATTGTTCACATACCGAGCCCCATGCGGCGCACACCACGCCCCCCATTTAACGCAAGCGACGGTCAGTTCTTCTGAGTTCAAGCTGGTCATGATCGCTTGGCGCTTTTCGAGCAGAATTCTGCTCGGGGCACGAGAATTTGAGGCAGGATTCGAAGCGAACGGGCCGCATTTTACCTACGCTCATTCTTACTCATCCTGAGCCCTTGAACACGGAGTGCTGCGTGGCTTGGGAGAAAAGCGATCAGCCTTTGCGACCCCGGAGGGTCGAGGAAGGTAGCCGGTCGGTCGTAGCAATTTTAGAAAACTGAACGTCCGCTGCCTCGACACGTGGGCCAGTAATTCCCACCCGCTCCCGCCCGCCGACCTCGTGTCGAGGCTTCCAACCGCGCTCTAAGCCTGAGAGCTCCACATTGTCTTAGGAGCAAGCGACGGAAGCTATTAACCGCTCGCCCTCTTTTTTACCTGCGAGCCCAACATTTTCTCACGAGAGTCTATGAACCGCGTTCACCTTTGTGGCCATAACACCTGAGTCCGAGTCCGAGGAGCCCCAAAGGGGCGGAATATTAAAGCCCAGGCGCGAAGCCCTGGGTAGATCGGTGAACCAATTCTTGCGCCCCAACGGCGTGCGACAACCTCCCCAAACCTGCGAGCCATTTTCAGACTAGCGAGTCTCCGAGTAGAACTACCTGACTGTAAGCGACGAAAGCTATTAACCGATCGCCATCTTTTGAACCTGCGAGCCCAATATTTTCTCGGAGAATGCATGAACCGCGTTCACCTTCGTGGCCATGACAACTGAGTCCGAGTCCGAGAGCCCCAAAGGGGCGGAATATTAAAGCCCAGCCGCGAAGCCCTGGGTAAAAAGGTGAACCAATTCCTGCGCCCCGACGGGGTGCGATAACCTCCCAAAACCGTCGAGCCATTTTCAGACGAGCGAGTCTCCGAGTCGAACTACCTGACTGTAAGCGACGAAAGCTATTAACCGATCGCCATCTTTTGAACTTGCGAGCCCAACATTTTCTCAGGAGAGTCTATGAACCGCGTTCACCTTCGTGGCCACGACAACCGAGTCCGAAAGCCCCAAAGGGGCGGGATCCTAAAGCCCAGGCGCGAAGCCCTGGGTAGACAGGTGAACCAATTCTTGCGCCCCAAGGGGGTGCGATAACCTCCCAAAATCGTCGGGCTCTTTTCAGGCTACCGAGTCTCCGAGTCGAACTACCTGGCAGTCGCAATGCGATCAATCTCGGCCAATAACTTGAACCAACGTGCCAAACATTTGCCTAGGCACTAGGCTCTGAACAGCGCTTCAGCCGCCTCAATCACGGCAGCCGGCGCGACCAAAGAAGGCGACGTCTTCCCATCCAACACGACACCTCGATTCGTATAAGGCCGAAACGTCTTAGGCTGCGTCCCCCCAAAAACAGATACGACCGGCACGCCGTAAGCCGCCGCCATGTGCCCGGTCCCTGTATCGGCCGCTAAGTGGAGATCACTCTCGGCAACTGCCGCCATGGTCTCCCCCAAAGATAACTTCCCGACCCAGTCCAGTGCCCGCGAAACCGGTGAGCCCGGGTCGCCTGGCCCCCCCAAAAACGCCACCCGGAACCCCTTGTCCAGCAACGCCGCCGCAACAACCTTCCAAGACTCCACGGGATAAGCCTTCCGCAACTGCCCCGCGGAAACGGCGATGGTCGCCAAGGTCCCGCCATCCGGAAGCAACCCCCGCACTTTCGCTCGCTCCGCAAGCAAAGCGGGCATGACAAACCGGGCTTCCTGACTAAACGAGCCTAGCTCGGCCAGCGCCCTCAAGTTGTACTCAACCGTGTGCAAGTCCCCGCGCTCAAAGGGAACGACCGGATTCAGCCGCCGAGTAATCGCATCCCGCGGCCGAACACCGATCCGCAAAGTCGGCTTGGCAATGCGCAGGCACAGCGCGGTCTTCGCCTGCCCATGCAAGTCGATCCCAATGTCATAACGCCGCTTGCGCGCCCCCAGATAAGTCCGAAGCTGCGATGCCCAGGTGCCCGGTGACCACCGGTTGCTTTCCCAATCATCCCGAGGAAACAACAAAAGCTCGTCAACCAATCTTTCGGTGTCCAGCACCGCCGAACACCGAGGTTCAACCGCCCAAGAAATATGAGCGTCCGGATGCTTCTCCCGAATAGCCGCCGCCACCGGCACCGCCATCACGCAGTCGCCTATAGCCGAGAATCGCACGATGAGCGCTTTCATAGGGTCGAGATTCAGCAATCCCAAGACCCCGGAGGGGTCACAGAAATTAGCCGGGGGTTGAAGGTTTTCATCGTAGCAAAGCGAAGATGAAAACCGTATACCCCCGGAAAGTCGGCGATGGCTCTCCACCCTGGAGGGGTGGCAGAAAATCTCTTTAAGGATGCTGCGTCTTTAGGAACGGGGTCCGCAAACGCCAACACCCTCACAAATCCTGCAGCTCTTCCAACAAATGCCCGACGGTCCGCCCAAGCGCTCCGCGCTCCTTATTAAGCATCAACTGCGCCCGATTCTTCACCTGCGCGCAGAACCCGGGATCGGAAATCGCCCGTAACCAAATCTCCGCAAGCTGATCCTGGGTCGATAGCCGGAAGCCTACGGAAGACTTCTCGCACAACCGCTGCAATGTCTCAAAGTGTCCTCGACGCAGCCCATAGCAAACGGGAATCCCCCATTCCAAAGGCTCGACCAGGTTATGCCCCATGCCAAGCAAAGATCCGCCCACATAAGCCGCCTTGGCAAAGCTGTAGGCGAACGCAAGCTCGCCCATCGTGTCCAGCAAATGCACATCCGCCGGCTTTTCATCCTTGGAACGGAGGCTCGTGGTAAAGCCTCGACGGTGAGCCTCGTCTAGGAGCTGCGGAATTCGGTCCAGATTTCGCGGCGCCAACAGCAGCCGGAAATGTCTAACCTCGCGAGCCTTTTCAAACGCATCCAGCACAAACCGGTCTTCCTCGATCTCGTCCGTGCTGCCCGCTGCCACGACCGCCGACCCATCCGCCATCAGCCAATCCCGAATTGCGGAAGCTTTCGCGGGGTCAATCTGGCTGGCCACTACGTCCAGCTTGATGTTTCCGGCCTGCACGACCCGAGTCGTCGTGGGGCAAACCGCTCGCACCTTAGCCAAATCCTCTTCGCCCTGGAACAGGAGCGTCGTATACGACCCGAAAACCCACCGGTAGTACGACCGCACCACGCCGCCCGCCCTCTGGTAAGCCCCCTTCGCTCTTCCGTTGACCAAAACGATCTTTGCGCCCCAAATCTTGGACGCGGCCGCGAGGTTGGGGAAGTTATAGCGCTCCATCAGGATCACCACATCGGGGTCCACCTTGTTGAGCCACTTGACCACCGGATAAAAGGAATCGAAAGGCTGAATCGCCACGCTCTGGTTTGGCTTCTTCACTTTGATCTCGTCCAGCGTCTCTGGATCGCGAATAGCCCAAGTAATAGAAAGACCCGGCGCCGAAGCGAGTAAAGCTTTGCTCAGCCGCTCCACCAGCAGCACCTCGCCGTAGCTGGCTGCGACGAACACCACATGCGGCCCTTTCCGGTCCGTGGCGACCCGAGCGTCCACAAACCATCGCCGGGAATCAAACTCCTGGGGAGCGTTCTTCTTGCGATACCGCCGCAGCTTCATCAGGACCAAGCCCGGTCCCATGGCAACGAGGCTTAAGTTCCAAAGGATGAGCCGAGGGTCCAAAAGGACGGAGAAAGTCCGCGCGGTTTTAGACCGCTTCTCGACCACTACGGGCGTCGTTATAGCCTTCTGAGTGCGGACATCTTCCCTAATCATCCCATTCTCGGCCCAAGGCAACCTGCCCGAAGTATACGGGCTAAGACATTGCAGAACGCAGTTAGCCAACTGATTTCCGCACGAACGGCAAACTGCCAGGTGTCATCCTGAGCCATTGAACACGGAGTGCTCGTGGAGCTATGAGAAAACGGCCGCCCCGATTTTGGAGCGACCGCTGCCTCGACACGTGGGCTCGTAATTTCCACCCGCTCCCACCCGCCGACCTCGTGTCGAGGCTTTCAATCGTCACTCGTCTGAACCTCCGTTCACCGTCGTAAATCAAAAAATGACCCTAACCGCAAGCTGTCAACCGCCCCCCGCAGCCGCGTCTTTATGTCGCGTTCCGGTTGCTATTTTCAGACCAGAGTCTATGAACTGCGTTCACCTTCGTGGGCATGAAAACTGAGTCCGAGTCCGAGAGCCCCGAAGGGGCGAAATGTTAGAGCCCAGGTGCGAAGCCCTGGGTAGATTGGTGAACCAATTTTGCGCCCCAACGGGGTGCGATAACCTCCCAAAGCGTCGAGCTATTTTGAGACTTGCCATTGAACACCGAGTGCTCGCCGTTCAAAGCCCGCCCCAAAGGTACAATTTGCCCTCACTTGGCGCCGTACCCAAGTGGCTAAGGGGAGGGTCTGCAAAACCCTTATCCAGCAGTTCGAATCTGCTCGGCGCCTCCAGACGTCCACACCAGTAACAATGGCCGCCCGCCGCGACAATCAAGACTCCGGCCTCGCTGTCGTCACGGGCCTGGGCCTTGTCTCCCCACCGCCCATCCACATCCAAGCCCCCACCTTCGAGGGCTCCCTCGCCACCCTCCTCCGATGCGTAAGAGACCACAAGGTCCAACTCCTCGACGTCCCCCTCATGCCCGTCTGCGAGGCCTACTTCGAGTATCTCATTCAGAGCAACCTTGCCGACCTCGATGAAGCCGCCGCCGCCCTCCTCGCGCTTTCCTATCTGCTGGAAAGAAAGGCCTGGGCCCTCCTCCCGAACGACGAGCCCGAACCAGAACCCGAAGAGCCAATGGAACTCCCCGAACCCACCGTCGGCGAGTACGCCCCGGCAATCGAGGCACTCAGAACCTGGCACGACGAACGGTCCAAACGCTTCTTCCGTTCCCCAGACGCCGGCCCCGAGCCCTACGAGCTGCCCTTCACCCTAGCCAACGTCAAAGTAGAAGACCTCGCCAACGCCCTCGAGCGGGTCCTCCGCCGCGCCATCCCCACCCCTGTCGAGCAACTCGGCCGCCCGCGACGCAGCATCACCGAGCAGATGCGCATCGTCCACGCCGCCCTCGGGACCGAGTTCAAGCCGTTGGAACACGCCATCCCCTCGCCCTACACCCGGGAAGACGCCGTCTACTGGTTCCTTGCCCTCCTCGAACTCATTAGGCTCGGCCGGGTCCACATTCGAGTCACCGAAACGGAGGTCGCCTTCGCAAGGGCCTAAATGGACATCGTCGATTCCGTCATGGCCCTCCTCTTCGTCGCCGACGCCCCCGTCACCGCCGAGTCCCTCGCCCGTTCGCTCTCGTTAGGCGAAGGCCAAGTCGAGCAAGCCCTGGAAGTCCTCCAATCCCGCCTCGCCAGCGCCGGCCCGCTCCAGGTGGTCAGGCTAGCCGGCGGCTGGCAACTCTGCACCAAGCCCGATTTCGCTGAGGCCATCGCCGTCTTCCTGAAACCCCAACGCCAACGCCTAAGCCGGAGCCTCATGGAAGTCCTCGCCGTCGTCGCCTACAAACAACCCATCACCCTCGCCGAGATCGATCAAGCCCGAGGCGTCCAAAGCGATTACTCCGTCCGCCAACTCGCGGAGCGCCGCCTCGTCCAAGAAGTAGGCCGAAAACCCACCCCCGGCCGCCCCGTCCTCTACGGCACCACCCAACAATTCCTCCACCAATTCAACCTAAACGACCTAACCGGCCTCCCCAAGCTGTCTGCGGAAATGAAGGACATGGAAGCAGTAGAAGCCATGGCCCAAGGCGAAAAGGACGAGGCATGAGCCCCTGCCTCTTGCGCCGGATGTTCGTGCCGGTGGAGGGGGAAGGGGCTGGGGTAGGGGGTTCCGGAAACTATTAGTTGACGCGAATCCAGCGGCGACCTCCGCTGCCTCCAAACGCGGACGGACAATCACCGCCCGCCCGACAACCACCAACGTGCCAGGAGGCTTGCTCGGAAATCAAGCGACAAGCCATTGAACTGGTGCATCCTTAAAGGAAGTACCGCCAACCTCCGGGAAAAATATCGTTTACGTGCTCGAGTCGATGGTGCTATTCGCCTTACTGTGGACGTGCCTAGCCGATACCGACTATTCAAGTCCATCGAGACGCCGAGCAACTCGGTTTGGCCTACGACTTCTCAGATATTTGCCTCTTGGATTCGAGCGGCGTGCTCTGGAGGCGCGACGGCATCGTGCATGACGAGCTTTCTGTGGTCGCCCTTACAAAAACCGGAGTCAGTCTCTGCGGCTGGAAGACGTCCCCCGACGATCCGATCCTACTAGACCTGTCGCTCGAGAACGGAGACGAACGATAGGCTGGATGTTGAGCTGGCGGTTCTCGTAGGCACCGGCAGTCAATTTAAATTGTGGTCGCTTGCCTGCCTCCCGCCGATATTCGAACAAATGAACGGGCACCGAAACACCCTTCACCCCGTTGAACCATGAGAAGCCGGTCCAATGCTCCTATACCTCTTGGCCCCGTACATCTTCGCTCTCCTCACCTTGGCGGGCTATGCCGCAATAGCCGTACTTACCCTGCTCCCTTGCCTGGTCCTAAGACCTGCCGCCCGGTTAGCCACCCTGCAACGAGCCAAGCCCGTCCTCCAATGGCTCTTCCTCCTCCTCACCATTCCAAGCTTCTGCGCCTTTCCAATCTTTTGGGACTACGACCGGTATCTCTTCAACGACATCCTGCCCATGATCACAGCCGTTCACGAAGCTTGCCTGGTCGCCGTAATCACCCTAGTCTTCACCCTCCGGAAACCGCTCCCGGCGCCCATCCTAAAGTTCGGACCCATCTCCTCCATCGCAGTTTCGATCTTGGTCTCCGTAACCCTCTGGCAAGTCCGTCTCCAACTGAAGAAACCAGACCTAGATCGCATACCACCCATTGAGTGGGATTCCAGCGTAAGCAAAGCCGATGCCGCGCGAATGACCGAAGAGCTCCAAGAAGCGCAGAAAAACGGATTCAAAGGCGAGCGGGTTTACGGCGGCTACGAGCAGCACATGACCTCGGACGGCCACTTCAGCGCGCCTGAGCCAATTAGAAGCCCATAGTAAGAGCCAACGGGGCGATTAGCCCAACCGCAGCCGCCCGATCTAACCGTAGCCGCCCAGTCTAACCGTAGCCGCCCAATCTAACCGTAGCCGCTTGCCCGCCAAGCGGAGATGACATTCTTCTGATTAGGAAAATAGCATTCGGACAATGCGTGCAACACCCCAACCCGGCCAAAATTCCACCTGCCCCAACTGCGGCGAAAAGGTGCCCTACGCCAAGTTCTGGTGGAACAACACCACCGGCAACTTACCCTGCCCCCACTGCAAAACCTGCATCCAGGCCTCCGCCCGCCAAATGTGGCTGACTTTTCTAGTCCTCGTCCTAATCGTGCCAGCCGTCGTCCTCACCGGCAACCCTTGGGCAATCCTAGTCTTCTTCATCCTGGGAAACATGGTTCTCGGCCTTTACCGAGCGAGATACAGCCGCTTCGTAATCTCGCGCTCGCAAGACTGCAACAACTAAGGTCGAAGCTCTCGTCTGCGCCTCCGCTTACTCCGCGCCCTGCGTGAGATCCGAAAGTAGCCGCGCCTTCATCTCGCACTCCCCTCTATGTTCGGCCCTTCGTCGCCTTTCGAGGCCGAGACCGGGTTCGAAGATAGACTACGTACCGTGCGCGATAATCGCGGTCGGCAGAAGACATCAGACGAGATGCTAGAAACGCCTACCATTGCGGAATTGCAACGGCGCGGTCAATTCGCGGAAATAGTTCGAGCGGTGGCCACACTCACCGCCCAGGAACAACGCGACGCACTTAGAAATCCGGATTTCGCATATCGCTACTTGTACGCCGTCTACAAGATCGGATTCGAGGATTTGTTTGCTAAGGCATGCTCTTCGGTTGCTATGGCGAGCCAATCCGACAAGCAAAAGCTCCGCGTCCTGGGCGCGATCCTGGAAAATCGAAGTCAGGACGCTGCAACGGTCCTAGCCGGGCTCGCCGATGACGCCCCCCAAAGCCTTTCCGAGGACTCAATGTTCCTGTCCGAGGTATATCGCCACGAGCTTGCTCACATTCCAGCCCGAGTTTCTGGTGCGTTTCTCAGCCAACGACTGTCCCAGATGGCGCAGTACGCATTTGAAGACCAATACGCGTTGGCGGCGAACATCGCAAGCGAAGCCTGGCGCGAGTGCGATGACCCGTATACCCTCCTCATCTACTCGCGGGCGCTCGCGCAAAGCTGCAGACCCGAGACAGCGCTAGAGCCCGCCGAAAAAGCAAGCCTGCTAATTCCAGGCAGCCCGGATCCCCAATTTGAAAGACTGCAAGCAGTAGCCAGGGTGGACCGTGATCGGAGCTACCTTCTCGCGCCTGGCTGGCTCCGGCTGGCCGACAATTACCGCGAGTTTGGATGGGCACTGAGAAGCCGAATGCTGTACCACAAAATGTACACGGCAAGGATCAAAAGCAAGGCAAGAGCCTTGCGCACCGCGAACGGCCTATTCTCGAACGTCCTCAGCGTTTTGCGGAATGTCGAAAGGTAGCGCAGAGAACCCTCGTCGTTCCAACTCGGAACAAACCGGACCAAAGATTGTGAAACAAATAGCAGACATACGTCTATATTATGGATTCATTTCGGGCTACAATGAGGGAGTCAGGAATTGCCCCCAACCCCCGACTTCAACCCCGCGCTCCCTCATCGCCTGCTCAATCGCCGTCCCGGACTTTTATGGTCCCCTTTTCCACTAATCAAACCCAAGCCCACAATTTTATGTACCCCTCTGTCACTAAATATTCGCCGGCCCATCGGTCCCAGGCCCCAGCCAGTCTAGTTTATGGTCCCCTCCTCGCCAAGGCAGTCACGGCTTCCAGTTCCCAGCCCTTTATGTATCCCTTTTCAACTAAATATTGGCCAGCCTCGGCCTGCCTTCCCCTTGTCCTGCATGTTTGTGCGCCGTACTCCGGCATCCTCGACAAACGCGCCTCCAAAATCAAAAGTATGAAATCACAAAGGACCTGTGCTACAAACGGCAAACGCCCCGCTTTTAATCGCAAGAATCCCGCATCAAAACAAATCGCAATTTCGACGGAGAATAAGATGCTCACAATCCGAAATCCGGCGATTTACGATTTACGATTTACAATTTACGTCCCGGTAGACCAAAAACAAACAAAAATAAGAAAGCCCGCTCGGACACTTGGCCCTCTGGGGGCGTCTGAATGGCATAGTCGGTTTGCGGGATGCATTGCGCAATGCCTCGCAATCTTACGGTAAATCAGGTTCAAAGGGTTGGCATCCCATGCACCGAATGGGCACCCTAAGTGTTGCGTCATGAGAAAGCTGCTAATAATTTTCGGCACAGCGCTCGGCGCCCTGGCTCTAGGGAAGGGGCCAGATGTATCCGCAGCGAGCGCGATCGTCATGGATGCCGATAGCGGCAAGGTCCTTTTTCAGAAGAACGCAGACTTCCCGCGTTTTCCTGCAAGCACGACGAAGGTGATGACCGGTCTCCTTCTTCTGGAGAACACAAAACGGGAAGACATGATCGTCGGCCCCAGCGACGTCGAGTCCGTTAGTGGGTCCAAAATGCACCTGAAACCAGGTGAGAAAGTGGCCGCGAAGGACATGATCTACGCCCTCATGCTCCGCAGCGCCAACGATGGCTGCTACGCGGTCGCTCTCCACGTCGCCGGCTCCGTCCCCGCGTTCGCCAAGATGATGAACCAGCGGGCCCAAGAGATCGGCTGCACCCACACCAATTTTCACAATCCGAACGGGCTGGACGACCCGCTCCACATGACCACCGCCCACGACCTCGCCCTCATCGCCCGCGAAGCGATGAAGAACCCGGCGTTCGAGGAAGCGGTCCACACGACCTCACACACGGTCACAAGAAGCATCGACCAGACCGACACCCTGATGGTCAACCACGACAAGCTGCTTCTGAGCGATCCCACCGCAGAAGGCATCAAGACCGGCTGGACCATTCCCGCAGGCCACTGCTTCGTCGGCAGCTCAACCCGCAACGGCTACCGAGTCATCACCGTCGTCCTGAAGAGCGCCGACTGGAAGGGCGACACGGAATCGCTCTGGAATTGGGCTTTTGACAACCACGACCGCGAGCTGATCCGAAAGTCCACCGACACGATCCAGCAGGTGACGGTCGATGGCGGCTCAGTAGACACGGTCGCCGCAACTCCCGCCAGGGATATCTATCTCACCGAGCCTAAGGGGACGCAGCCCGGATTCAGAATCACTTTCAAGCCCATGCCCCAGGTCGAAGCTCCTATCGAGGCCGGCCAGCGAGTGGGCACTATCCTCGTCACGGACGACCAAGGTGCTAGAATCTACGTTCCCGCGATAGCGACCCAGGAAGTTCCTCGGAAAAGCATCGCCGCGGCCGCAACCACTGGCTGGAAGCCCTGGTTTGGCCTGACCCTCTTGGGCGGCACTCTTTACATGCGCGGAAAGTCAAAACGAACAAAACTCTATGCCGCGCGACTCGCGAAAACCCGCTCCTACTAATAAATCGAAGACGCCCAGCGCCCGCAAGCCTTCCTACCCCAAGGACGGCGGGCGCGTCTTCGAGCGTAACGTAAACCCGAAGCCCCGTAAGGTTGTGCCCAAGAAGCCAGCCGCCGCAAAGCCTGGCGTCAAGCCCAAGATCCCGAAGAAGGCTCCGCCCGAAGGCTCAGAGCGCCTCCATGTCCGCATCGCCCACAGCGGCATCTGCAGCCGCCGAGCGGCCGAGAAGTACATTGCAGACGGCCGGGTCGAAGTCAATGGCGAGCAAGTCCGCGAGATGGGCGTGATGGTCATGCCGGACGATGAGATTCGCGTCGACGGCCAGAAGATCACCGAGGCCAAGCAATACACCCTCCTCCTCAACAAGCCCAAGGGCGTCGTCACCACCCTCAGCGACCCGCAGGGCCGCGCCACCATCCTCCGCTATCTGCCCGAGTACGGAGTCCAACTTAAACCCGTGGGACGTCTCGACATGGACACCTCCGGCCTCCTCCTCGTGACCAACGACGGAGACCTCGCGCACCGCCTCATGCACCCCCGATTCGGCGTGGAGAAGGAGTATCTGGCCTCGGTGCAAGGCATCCCCGACGAGAAGACTTTAGACAAGCTCCGCAAAGGCGTCTTCATCGAGGGAGGCAAAACCTTGCCCGCCAAAGTAGAAATGCTCCCCACCGACCGCGCGCGACATACACGGACGCTCAAGATCATCATCCACGAAGGCCGAAAGCGCCAAGTCCGCCAAATGTGCGAAGCCATCGGCCACCCCATCGTCTCCCTAAAACGCGTAAGGTTCGGCCCGTTCTATCTGAAGGGTATGAAAGGCGGCGAATGCCGGTTGCTTGGCAAGGCCGAGATCGAAGAACTAAGAAAGATGGTCGGCCTGGACTAATCCAGTTTGGGAGTGCGAGAGCTTGCTCGCGCTTTTTGCCCGCTATGCTGGTCGCGAAACCGTAGTTGAAAG
>JANYLD010000368.1 GCA_025363835.1 Armatimonadota bacterium | reverse complement strand
TTCGGCAACTGCGATACGGTTGCCACGTTGCCTGAAGGATAGCTCGGTTCTTGAGTGAGAACAACACCGCACGTCACCAGTGACACGAGGACGGTGGTAACGAGTCCGGTTATTCGGAAATTCTTGGTCTCCGGCGAGTCGTAAGGGCTCAGTGCGGAGGCTGCTCCGAGCAGGAAGAGCCTTGTGACGAAGACCGCAAAGATCCCGAATAGTATCCAGTTCGGAACGGGCACGCCGGCGACTGTGGTGTGGGTGACGGCGGCGTGGACCACTTCTACGGGCGACAGGGTGGCCCAGAAGGGGCCCTCAGTCGAACCCGACGCGGAAGAAAAGATGCCTGTCGTTTCAGCAATTCCAGTGGACAGCCAGAAGTAGGTTAGGGCGCCGAGGTAGGTGTAGATCAGGGCCCCGACCGGCTTTTTCGAAACGGCTGAGATGGCCAGGGCCATGGAGGAATAAAGCATTGCGTGGAATGACAGCAGGGCGTAGGAAGCGAGCACTTGGCTCCAGGTTTGGCCGCCCAGCACCACGCAGAGGGCGGTGATTGGAAGAGAAAGAACGAGCAGCATCCACGTATAGCGGTAGGTGCTGATCATCTTGCCGACGAGAAGAGCCTTGGGCTTCACGGGCGCGGAAAAGATGAGATCGAGAGAACGCCTTTCGCGTTCTATCACGATCGAGGTGGCGGCGAGCGCAGGTGCGACGAGGAGCACGGTGGCGCCGAGGATGTACATCACAGTCTGGTAGAAACTCTGAAGGGTTCCCTGAGCCTCAACGACCGAGACAGACCCCTGGGCGACGCTTGTTGAGTAAACGACCATACCAAGGCCGATCAGTACGACCAGATAAATGCCCCAGAGCATGATTGAGCGGTTTCCTCTGAGTTGGGCGCGGAAGTCCCGTCGGGACGTCGCATTGTCTAGATAGATGCCGATGTTCGAATTCGCCCAGTCTTTTACTGTTGCCATGCCTATTGCACCGCTCCTGTGGTGAGTTTGAGAAAAACGTCTTCCAAGTCCGCCTGCTCTTCGTAGAATCCCGCCACTCGATGCCCGGAACTGATCAAGTGCTCGAGAAGAGCGGCCTGTCCTTCCAAGTCTCCGTTGAATTCGACATGCACTTCACCGTCTTTGGCGGTTTCTACGAGCAGAACCCCTTCTCGGGCGCGGACGAGGGCGGCTGCCTCCTCCACATCGGTCAAGACGTGGATCCTAATGGAGCGAGCGCTGTGGAGCCCTTGGATAACCTGGTCAACCGGACCGAACGCGAGAAGGGTCCCCCGCTCAATGATGCCGACTGTGTTGCAGAACCCCGCGAGTTCCGGAAGGATGTGGGAGGACACGATAACAATCTTGCCCATCCGCCCAAGCTCTAAAATTAGCTCTTTCAACTCAGCTCGCGCTCGGGGGTCCAAGCCGCTGGCGGGCTCGTCGAGGAGGAGCAAGGCTGGGTCGTGGACGAGGCACCGAGCGAGGCAGAGGCGCTGTTGCATTCCACGAGAGAGAGATTGGACCATGGCATCGCGCTTGATCGTAAGGTCGGTCATTTCAAGAACGTTGTCGATGATCTCGCTTCTGTGAGCCTTCGGCACGGAATAGATCGTGGCGAAGAAGTCCAGGTATTCCCAGACTTTCACGTCGTCGTAGAGACCGAAGAAGTCGGGCATGTAGCCGATCATTCTTCTGATTTCCATCGGGTCCTTTTGGATGTCGACACCGTTCAGGGTGGCGGTTCCAGAGGTTGGCTCGAGCAGAGTGGCAAGCATGCGGATGGTCGTGGTCTTCCCTGCTCCATTTGAGCCGATAAAGCCGAACACGTCCCCTGGCTTCAGGGACAAGGAGAGCCCGTTTACGGCCGTCAACGGGCCGTAGACCTTGCGCAGGTTCTGAATCTCAAGCATTGCGCTTCCCGGGCATGAACTTCTTTTCGCCGTCAGCGAAATTAACCGTCTTGCATGCCCATACGAGAAAGACGGCGGTCAAGGCCAAATAAAGAATGCCTTGCAGAACGCCAAAACCCCATGGCTGGATGAGACCGAAGGCCATGCCCTGAGGCACGCTCGCACGGTGCAATTCTTCGATTTTCTCGATAGCGAGGAAAGGATGAAAGAATGAAGCGACGTCCATGAACGCGTTGCCTGCATCGGCGTAGGCGAAGCTCGTGATCAGGGCTGGAAAAGCAAGAAGGCCCGCGAATAGTGAGATGAGCATGACGCTCAGCGACATCAAGGAGCGGCGGCAGCGGGCAGAAAACAGGAGGGTAGCGGCCAAGAGCATGATTCCGAAGGTGATGGAGATGAACTCTTCATTGGCGAAGGCGGCGGTGCCCGAAACGCCGTGGGCCAAGGGGACTCCGCTGTCCGGCACCATGTAGTTGCGCTCATTGTCGAATGTAAACGAGGTGAAAAGAGTGGGAAGGATGAAGAGAACCAACGTTGCTCCCAGTCCGGCCAAGCCGGCTAGAAACTTGCCCACAGCGATTTGGGCGTGAGTGACGGGAGCTGCTAGAAGGAGATCCCACGTTCGCTTCTCCCTTTCGCCTGCGATGGCTGAATACATGAAGGTAGGGGCAAGCAAGACGAAGACGCCGGTCTGAACGAAGATGAGCGAGTTGGGAGACAGCTCTCCAGACATGTTCGACAGGACAACCATGAGGCTTGCGTAGGCGACGAGGGCGAGGACGAGGATGGTCGTATTTAGATTTCGGCTGCGCGTACCTTCAAGGAAGCGGCGTCGAAAGCGTCCAACCTCAACCGACATCGGGTTTTCCGAAACCAGTTGTCGCCACAGAAAGGCAGCCTTGCCTGAATTTAACGTGGCCATTAGCCTTTAGCTCCTTGCGGCAACGCCTTTTTTGATGTCGCCTGGGGCGGCGTCCACCGGTCGTTTGTCATATAGACCAACTGGACTCCCATGGAGTCTGCCACTTCTGACCCGATAACCGGTCCTGCCCGAAAGCCTTCCAACCTGCCCGTTATGGCTAGGCCGTGGCTGCGCAAGAGGATATGGTCGATAGTCCCAGGAATGTCCTTCATCGTCACCGCTAATCCCATATCTACTTTCGTTGTGGCGTAAGGCTTCAGGTCGCCTGCGGGCACTCGTGCGTTTGCGCCGACGAGCCAAATATTTATGAGGGGGTAGGGGCTGCGATTGCTCACTTGATAAACCGAGCCTACAAGATGGCGAAAATCGATCCAACCGCCCGCTTCGACCTTTTGCCTGAAAGCGACCTGCCTAAAAGAAAGGCTGGGGACATCCATATCAGCGTGAACCTCGCCATTATCAACGGGCTGCAAGCCTTCTGTGCTCGGTTGCGGCCCTGCTCCATAGTAGAAGTTCTGTGACGAGATAGAGTCCACGGAAGCCAGGTGGAGGTCGTAGCGGCCTGCGTTTGGAAAGAACAGTTGGGTGAACCCAATAGCAACTCCGTCCTTCTGCCCCTCTTGGGCGATGAGGATCCCGTGTGAGTAGGTGGACAAGCGGGCGCCGTAAAGACCGCGAGCGGTCCCGAAGAAGGCGCCCGCAAAGGCCAGACTGATAATGGGGGCGGTTGCCCAAGCAAACTCCCCTCGCTTTAGCTTTCTGAGAACGAAGAAGTTGACGGGAACGACTGCCAAAAAATAAGCTGCGAGGACGGCGAATACGGTTGTAGCGTCAAGAAGCTTTGCATGGAACGGATCTGTGTCAGGGGCGCCGTTGTAGGGCACGTTCGGTATGGCTTGGTAGCCTCGGAGGACACGATCCGGGTTGGCAACAACGCCGATGCTGGGCTGGATAGAAGGTCCGGAAACTTCAGATGGACTGAGAATCTCTTGGAACATTGTTGTTCGTCCGTCCCAATCGCTCATCGGCGGGCGGAGAGGATCGAAGGCGATGTAAACAACGCGTCCCAAGCCGATCGGGCGCTCAGCGATAAGCCCTCCCGCGCGGGAAGTGGCCTGGGGGACGGGAGTTCCAACCATGGCATGGAAGCCGGGGGCAAGGGCACCGTACCGATGCTCAAGGTCTGGAGAAGAGTTGAAAAGCTCATCTTGAATGTCGGTCACGGGCAAGAGGTCAGCCCATCTTTGATCTGAAAGGACCGAAGCGGTCGGACTGCCCATAAGGATGAGAGTGCCGCCTTGGAGGGTCCAATCCTTGATCGCCTGTACGGCTTCGTCACTGACGCCAATGGTATCGTCCGAGATAATGAGCGCAGACAGGCTTTGATAGCCGATGGCTCGGACAGGCGCGTCCGCTGGGCTTACGTACGTGGCATGGGTCATGCCGTAGACATTGCGTGCGGAATCCGTGCTCTCGAGAAAACTCAGATCGCCACGGCCGGGAGTTATCTGCCCAATGATCTCCGAACGAGCAAAATCGTTGCCGATGGAAAGCGATTGGTGGAGACGCTCCGTGTCACTTCGAAAATCGAACACCACATGTTGAGAAGAGTCGCCCGAGCAGTCCGGGTACGTCACGACATGGTTTCCGCCCCCATGCGGGATATCGACGGGGTAGCTGATAGTCGAGTCGCCGCACGTAACGTCGAGGGTGCCATGGATCGCAGGCCCCGAGTTCTGGAAGAACTCAACTTGGACCGGGGTAATCCCGGTGAACGGTAGTCCATCGAAGACCGGCCGCTCGCTCATAGCGATTTTGGGGTCGGCGAGGGCCGACGCCATGCAGGAAAACGCAATGGCGATGGCGATGTATCTGGAAGAACTCGATCTAAATCGCTCGTAATGCATAGGGCCCTTTTGTAACTTGGTGACGGGAGAGCGCAATTCGTTCGTTCACTTTATTGTAGTAACGGAAAGCTCGCTTTGTTGACGGGAATTGATGATTGGCGCATTTTTGATTGCTCGATTGGAGATCACATGAGTCCGGCCCTCTCTTTGGACGCTAGAAAAGGACAGGGAGAAACACTGGCGGGCTTTCCTACCACCGCTAATTCAAGCAGCTACCGGACGTGCTCACAGTGATGGACGACGGAAGACTAGGCGATAGTCAGATGCCACGTACTCGGCCAAGTTGAAATTGAGGGACGGCCTTCTTAATCTTTCCATTGACAGGGCCACGAACTCCCAGCCGTCCTTGTCCCGGTTGCTTAGAGCCAAATCGAGTAAGTCTGCTTCGGCGTTCTCGGTTGCGTATTCCCACTTCATGGTTCAAGCATACGGCGAAATGCATGCGGGTAATCTCGCTTCTCGACAGGGCATGGAGTTCGCCCTCAACCGCCGTTTGGACGGCTGATGACTCCTACCAGAGATAAATATGAACGACCTCGGCAAGGTCTTCCTGGTGGGATCCGGTGGTTTTCTTGGAGCCAATGTCCGCTACTGGCTGGGTGGTTGGATATCTGGGCGGCTTGGACCGGCTTTCCCTTGGCAGACGCTCATCGTCAACGTGAGCGGCTCTTTGGTGATGGGCGTTTTTATGGGACTCATGCTGACGGAGAACTGGAACTCCAGTTGGCGTCTGTTCTTTGCGGTTGGGATTTTGGGTGGCTATACGACGTTTTCGACCTTTTCTTACGAGGGCATTGATTTGCTGTCTAAGGGATTGTATTTGTCTGCGGGCTGCTACATCGTGGGTAACACGGTGTTCTCTTTGGT
>JANYLD010000342.1 GCA_025363835.1 Armatimonadota bacterium | reverse complement strand
CGGTATCCAGGGCAGCCTGCTCGGCGGTCTTCGGAGGCTGCGGCGGCTCGGGTAATGTCTTCTTGGCCGGAGCTTCCGGTATAGGCGTGGCCTCTGGCGGTTGCGGCATTCCCTTTTTCGCCGGAATTTGAGGCGCTACAGGCGTTTCGGGCGTAGCCGGGGTGCTAGGAGTCGCCGGAGGCTCTGCCGGAGCGGCCTGCGCCACCGGAGCCTCGGCTTTTGCCGTTCTATTCTCTTTACGGAGAGAGTCAATTACGCCTTTTTCCTCGTCCGTTAGCTCGGCGTAGGGTTTCCCAACCATCTCCTGGGCGAATTCGTCCCGCTCCAGACTGGAGACTACCATCCGATCTCTCGGATTCTTCAGATTGGCCCCGAGTTCTTGAGCGATCTGGTCGGCATTCCTGAGAGGGGGACGCGGCGCAGCAGGCGCGGCCGGTTCAGGTGGCGTCGGCATCGGCTTAGGCCTCGGTGCCGGTGGCGCAGATACCTCTGGCGGCGGTTGAGGTAATGGCCTAGGAGCCGGATTCGGCTGCTCCGACATCGGCTTGACGACTTCATAGTCGCTAGGGTCTTGCGATTCCCCGCTCTCGTTAACCAGGGCGGCCCGTCGCTCATCGCGATTGAGGCGTAGGTTCTGCCCCTTACGGCCCTGGAATACTTCCGCTGACTTCTCTGCCGGTCCACGCTTATCCCGGCCCTCGTACTCGAAGATATCAGCGGACTCCTTCGCGGACTTGATCGGAGTTGCCGGAGCCTCGGTAGTCGGATTAGGAGCGTCGAACGCCGCGTCGAGTCTAGGCGTCTTAGTGCCAGTGTCAACCTTCGGCTTCTCGGACTCGTGTCCACCTAAAGCGCCAAAGCCACCACCAACAAGAGTCGCGACTGCAAGATCCTTTCCTCTCGCACCCTCTAACGCGGCGGCTCCTCCCATAGCGGCAGCGCCTACGCCAGCGCGAACTGGGAGGCCATACTTCCCGGCAGCGTGCATAATGCCGCCAACAACCGCACCCTTGGCACCAGCCTTCAGCGCCGGTACAACGCCTTCGTCGGCAACCTCGGCAGCATCTACAGCCGCCATTTGGGCAGCGGGTCCACCAGGGATCACTGATGCTACCGTGTACTTGGCGATGTCAACCGGCACTCGACCAGCGATATGGCCGATTGTTCCGGCCAGTCCGAGGTCCTTACCGCCAGTCGCCTCTTGAGATTTACGCTCCAACTCTTTCGAGTCGGCCCGATAAGTATCCGCTAGATCACTGAGGCCGGTAGACTCTCCCTTCGGTACGCGCGTAATCTTACGCACGCCTCTGTCGGCCAGGTCTGCTACGTTCGCGATGAGTCGTTGAGACCCGGACATACCCGCGCTGAATCCGCTAGCAGCGCCACGCGCTAGAGACTCTATAACGCCAGGCTCCTCGGGAGCTTCGGCCATCGACTCTTTCGATACACCCTCGTAATACGGGACCCCCGGAAGATCCGGAGGCGTCATCGAGTTTCCAGATGGCGGGGGAGGCGGCTGCTTGGCCGCCCCCTTACGCTTCTCACTCGATGGCTGCACGATCTCGAATTCGTCGGGCGAAGCCGTGTTCGCCGGTACGATCTCGTATTCGCTTTTTCTCGCCATGCTACCTCGATTCCAACTTGCCGTTTACTTTCCGGTACTGAGTAACCGCGTTCGTCCGCTTATTCCGCACACCAACCCACGATCCATCATTCGGTATCTGGTCCCGAACCTCCCTCGGTATCGAGATCAAGGCTCCTGCCGGTGGACCCGGAGGCGTCGGCATAGGCGGCGGCGGAAGCTTAGGTCTACCCTCGTCGCCATACTGCGCCTCAACAAGGGTTGCGTCCTTGGCGGCGGCAGACTTCTTGGCCGTATAGGCGCTACCGACGTCATCGTTTCTCAGCCGGTCTGCCTGAATTACTGCGGCACCGTAATCATCCCCACTTAGAGATGAGAATTTCGGGCTACCTAAGGCATCCTTGATGTTCCTGAATTCGCCCTTATCTACGAGCCGCCTCGCCTCCCCAAGGGCCGTATCCACTCGCTTCCGCGATTCACCCTGCTCTCTTCGGAGATCGCTAACAGAGGTGTCTCTCGGTTCAGGAGGGCGATACTCTGCTCCGGGGATTCCCTGGTCAGAGAATGTCCCGTCGTCATTCTCATGAAGCACGTGCATAATTCCATTCTTGCCCTCGTACTCCTTATGAATCCTCGGAGGACCCTTCGGATCAGGTTGGAACCCCCGCTCGTCAGTTGTGATCTGCTGGATAAGCTCGTCCGCATTCGGATACTTATCTTTATGCGTGCGAATGTAGGCGACAAGCTGCTTCGGCTCTGCCGGAACCTTATCATCAGGGCCAGCATCCTTAGCTATCTGCCTGCGAATACGCTCAGCCGCCGTACCCTGCCGCATAGCGGTGGCATTACTAGCCGATATCGCAGCATCAGCGACTGTACTTTTGCGAACGTCGTCCAGTTCAGACTGGGCCGCCGCCGCATCGCGATCATAGATCGGCATCTTCTCTTTGAAGTCGTCCTTGGCTTTGTAATAGTCCGGACGCATCACTGCGCGATCAATAGTGGCTACGTCGTGGGCCACCTTCTCAGAAGCGTACGGATCGTAAACTGACCCAGAGTTATGGGCGTACCCCGAAAGTCCACCAAGCGCGATGCCAGCGGCGGCACGCCACTTGTTAGTCTTCATGTTGGAGAGCTTATCGGTCTGCTCCCTCGCGTAATCTGATGCCGCCTTCCTGGAATCGACTGCTCGGTCTTCAGCCGTCTGGATACGCTTAGAGCGGCCTTGGTCAACCTGGGGGACTTTTAGTTCACCAGGCTTATCCGTTGCTCCATACAAAGAGCCATCCTCTAAATCGTCGGACTCTTCCGGATTGTAGTAGCTACCGTAATTATCTGGCATAATCCTCTTAGATTTTCAGTCCGGCTGTACCAGCAGCACTCAAGGCTCCAGTTGCCGTTCCGGCGATCTTCTCCCACAGGCCCGGTTTCTTTGCCGCATCAGTCTGGTTGGCAGTAGAAGAGTTCTGTGACTTTGTAATCGTCCCGAAGTTCTGGCTGCGTTGGCCGGTGTAGAACTGTGCGTTAGTGTTGGCCTGATCTTCTCGACCGGCGACATACTGACGAGCTTGGGTAACATCGCCACGCGCGGCGTCCGCATAAGTCTTCTGCTTGCCGTACTCGGTTCCGTACAGATCGGAGCCTCGGCCGTAGCGAGTATCCTGATTGCGACCCTCCCCACCTAGCCGTTGATCGGCAATCTTACCGGCGCGATCTACGCGAGTCTGATCGGCAGTCCGAGCCTGGTCGTAACCGCGTGTAGCGAGATCGCGAGTCTGATCGAAGTCACTCTTAGCCTGGGCGGCTGCCGTGGTGTTCCGCGTATTAGCGTCGAATTCGGCTCGGTGGGATGCTTCATCGGCAGAAGTCTTCTCTCCGGTCATGCGG
>JANYLD010000322.1 GCA_025363835.1 Armatimonadota bacterium | reverse complement strand
CGGAAAAACTCGCCAATGGTCGCGCCGGCGAACGGAGCGAGATACTGCATCGCGTTCGCGTCCGACGCGGAAGCCACGACGACGGTTGTGTACTCCATGGCGCCGTGCTCGGTCAGGGTCTGCACGACGCGGGCCACATTGGCCATCTTCTGGCCGCAGGCCACATAGATGCAATAGACAGGATCGCCGCCCGGCTCGTGGGTCTTCTTCTGGTTGATAATCGTGTCGACGCAGACCGCGCTCTTTCCGGTGCCACGGTCGCCGATGACGAGCTCGCGCTGGCCACGGCCGATCGGGATCATGGCGTCGATGGCCTTGATACCGGTCTGAAGCGGCTCGGTAACCGGCTGCCGATCGACGACGCCGGGGGCGTTGGTCTCTAGCTTGCGGAACTCTTTGCCTGCGATTGCGCCCTTGTTGTCGACCGGCTGGCCGAGAGCGTTGATAACGCGGCCGAGCAGTCCCTCGCCAACGGGGATTTCAATAATTCGGCCTGACTGGCGTACGTTGTCGCCCTCTTTGATCTTCGTTTCGTCGCCCATAAGAACGGCGCCGATCGAATCCTCTTCAAGGTTGAGTGCGATGCCCATCACGCCTTCGGGGAATTCGAGCATTTCTCCCATTTGGCACTCGGGCAGGCCATAGACGCGCGCAATGCCGTCTCCCACCTGGAGCACAGTTCCTACCTGCTCCTGGTCAACGGTGCGCTCATGCTGGTCCAGCTCGCGCTTTAAAATGTCAGTAATCTCTTCCGGTCTGATTGGCATTAGGTTTCTCTTTGGTTCAGCTTTGAATCAAGACGTCGTGCAAAAGTCGATCGCGAAGCCGCCGAAGCTCTCCGCGCAGTGATCCGTCCAAAACGTACGTGTCGTAGGCCACTCGAATGCCACCGATCAAGTGTGGATCGATTCGGTATTCAGCCTCTAATTTCTTACCTGTGATCTCAGTCAATTTTCCGATGAGCATGAGCCGCTGATCTTCGTCCAGCGCCTCGGCCGTGGTGACCACGAGAAAGATTGTGTTCTCATAATCGCGTCGGAGCTTTACAAACTCTCGTTGCACCCACTCGATCTCATCCTCGCGCCCCTTCTCAATCATGAGGATGAGAGCTTCGAGTGAGACGGCGGTAATTCGGTCCGAGAAGAGCCGGTCGAGTAGGCCGAGCTTCTCTTCACGGTTCACTTCCGGGCTGAGGATAAGCGAGCGGAAGCGAGGGTTGTTGACCAGCAGTGACACGATGCCGCCAAAGTCGTCTTCTACCGCGGCGACCATCTTAGGGTCACCTGATTCGAGAGCGGTCTCGAAGAGCGCCCGTGCGTACCGCTTGGCGATCTTAAGATCATGCATGCCTAGCTAGGCACCTCGACTTTGTTCACAAAATCTCGGATGAGCATCCGATTCTTCTCGCTGTCCATGTTCTCGCCGAGAAGCTTTTCGGTTGCGCCGAGTGTGAGGTTCACGACTTCAATGCGAAGCTCGGTCAGGACCTTGTCCCGCTCTGCGGCAATCTCGTCATGGGCTCGCTTGATCAACTCATCTGCGCGTCCCACTGCGTCTGCTTCCAGCTTTTGCCTTAGGGCTTGGGCTTCTTTGATCTGGGCTTGAATCTTCTGTCGAGCATCCGCCTCAGTTTCCGCCAGCCGCTTCTCGTAGTCAGATCGCATCTTGTCCATCTGGTTGCGAAGGTCTTCTGCTTCAGAGAACGTCTTCTCCAGGCTGGAGTTGCGGTCGTTGATCGCGTCTTCGAGCGGCTTCGTGTAGAAGGTCTCAACCGCGGGGAAGAGGATCAGAAGGATGCCGATGGTGGCAATGATTTCCCCGAAGTTAAGCTCGAGGCCGCCGGGCAGATTGACTATCGCGGCGCTCAGTCCGGCGCCGACGATCAGCAGCACGAGGCCGATGATGGCCTTTACTCCGTTAGGAATCTTCTTTGTTTCGGTATGGCTTGCCATAAGTTGAAATCTGTTTGTAGATGGCCGGCCGGATTTCTCCAGCCGGCCGAAAATGACGAATTCTTAGAGGCCGGGCGCGAGCTTGCCAGAAAGAATGAAGGTTGCGCTAACGAACGCGAGAAGGAAGACAAGCTCCATAAACGCGAGTGCGATCAGCATCGCCGTCTGGATTCTGCCTGATGCTTCCGGCTGGCGAGCCATCCCGTTGAGAGCACCGTTGGCAGCAATGCCTTGTCCAATTCCAACGCCGAGGGCGGCAACGCCCATGGCAACTCCTAGTCCTAACATTTTTGTTTTTCTATCCTCCTGAGTTTCTAATTAACGGATGCAAATTGTGTTCAAACGTGGACCGGCTCCAGCATGTGCGGCGTGCCGTCCGTGCCCTCTGAATCGTGGGACTCATCATGCGATGTGACCAACCCGATGTAGACGCAGAGTAGCAGCGTGAAGACTAGGGCTTGGACGATGACGGTGAGGAGCTTGATGGGAAGCAGAACTGCGCCGATCGGAACCGCCCACTCATGGCCAGCTGCGTGGAAGACGCCCAGCTTGTTCAGGTTGGTGACCACCTCATGTCCGCCATGTATGTTTCCGTAAAGGCGAAGCGACAGCGAGACCATCTTCATCGCTTCGGAGATGATTTCGATGATGAAGATCATTCCCGTGACGAGGACGAGCAAGCCAGTCAGCTTCGGCCCCGCAAAGTGCTTCACATGGCCGAAAAGACCGTTGGTCCGAACTCCTTCGTACTGGACATAGAAGATCGCGACGATCGACATTCCGAGGTTAGAGCTCAAGTCACCGGTCGGCGCGTAGGGCAGGAAGAGGCCGATCAGGTTGGACAGGAAGATGAAAAGCCAGAAGGTCATCAGCATCGGGATGTACTTTCTGCCGTGCGGGCCGATAACGCCCATGGCGAAGTTCTCGATGAAGAGATAAAGCTGTTCCGCGCGACCCGTCCACGGGTTCTTGAAAACGCGGTCCTTCATGCCGGAGCGGGCCAGGCCAAGCGCCCCCCACATGGCGATTAGAACGAGTCCGACGACGATAAGATAGCCCCAGAAACCAACAACCTTTTCGTTACCGCTGGGTTCGGCGGCGGCGAGGAGTGCTGGGGCAAGTTGGAGTGCTTCGTTCATTGCCTAATGGGAATACAGGTCAGAGCGAGCAGCCCGCCAGACCAGAGCGAAGTATACCATCACAAGCCCGATAATAAAGGCCTCGATTGAGCGTGGCCCTTCTCGATATGCGAGGTAGCCACCGAGGCCAATAAGAGGGAACTTCACCACGAAAGCGAGGAGAATAAAGGCAGTGCCCGAGCGTGTGCTGGCCGAGCCTTTCAGAAGCGCGACGGTCCAGTAGAGGGTGTACGCTCCGTAGGCGCCCGTGGCGATTCCCAAGAACATGCCGATGAGGCCTGGGAGTTGCGCTACGGCGAATGCTGAACCAAGGGCAACGCCCGCGGCAATGAGGCAGGCAGTCACGAAGCGGTTCTTCACGAGTTGGGGTTCTTGCTCTGGGCGCGAATGATCATAAAGACCCCACCGGCGAGGCCTATGAGCGCGCCGATCATGGTGCCAAATCCTTGCCCTGTCATGCCGCCGGTTTTCATATCGATCAGTTTGCCGATTCCCCAGCCGGCCACCACGCAGCCGATCATGGTATAGCCGACGGAAATACCGACGCCGAGGCCGACGTAAGCGACTTGATCCTTGTGGTCGTTCTGGCCCGGAATCTTCGGCCGCTGGTAGTTCCACTCCGGCGGCTCGGGCATAGCATTGGCACGGACAGCTTTCAGCCTCTCGTCGAACTCTTTTAGCTTCTGTTCTTCGTCGCTAAGCTCTTTTTGCGGCTCTTGGGTTTCGCTGAGGCCGAACTGGGCCCCGTTGATCTGGCTTTCGATGGGAGACATGGGGGTTCCGGCGCGGATTTCGTCGTTGGAGGGAAGCGCTGGCAGGTCTGGCCCTTTCGACGCTTCTTCGCGTTCGATGCGCTCCAATTTCTCCCGAAGAAGCTCCTTCGGGTCCTTCTCAGGCATGGCAGCTCCCTCATTCGGCTCGTCCGGCATGCACTTAAGGTACCGCTTCAGAAGGGTGTTGGGTATTGGGTATTGGGTGTTGGGATGACTTCAAAGGTGATGCGTTTTCGCGTGGACACGCGTCTTGTAAAAGGGTTGGTGCGACACCCGCGTGCGCGCCTGTGCGGCAGGTAGCCTTCCAACCCAACACCCAACACCCAACACCCAATGCCTATGCCCGACCGTCTCGATTCAGAAGCCCAATATTTAAAAGGAGTGGGTCCGCGGAATGCGCCCGCCCTCGCCAAGATTGGGCTTCGGACGGTGCGCGACGTGCTCTATCACGTTCCCCGTCGCTATGAGGACCGGCGGAATATCCCCAAGATTGGGTCGCTAAAGATTGGAGAATGGGCGACCGTTCGCGGACGCGTCCTGCGTGTGGACAGCCGGCCGCTACGCGGCGGAATGGTGATCATCAAGGTTCTGGTGAGCGACCAAAGCGGAACGGTGGTGCTTACGTGGTTCAACCAGCCTTGGATTAAGAGGAAGTTTGAGGGCTACAAGGGCGAGGTGGTCGCTTACGGGCAAGTCAAGGAGGCCAATTGGGGAGTTGAAATTAGCTCGCCCGAGTGGGAAATCGTCGAGGACGAGGAAGATGCCGCCGACTTCGCCCGAATCATCCCTATTTATCCCTCCACAGAAGGTCTTTATCAGAAGACGATCCGGAGAGCAACGGAGTCGGCTGTCGCTCTTTACCTGGATGCGGTTGAAGATCCTCTACCCCCGGCCCTTCTGAAGCAAAGGCACTTGGCCCCTCTCCGTTGGGCATTGCGAGAACTTCACATTCCGACCGACGAAAAGCATTACACAGAGGCCCGGCGCCGGTTGGTCTTTGAAGAGTTCCTTTATATGCAACTCACTCTCGCCATGCGGCGTGCGGAGACGCATCAGTCCACCGGGATTTCTTTTCCCGTTTCTCAACTGTTGATGAGCGGGTTGAGTTCGGAGCTGGGAGCTCGGAGCGCGCAATCGGGGAAGAAGTTGGTGTCGGCTGGGCGAGGTTTGAAAGTTAAGACCTCAGGAAAGGCTTACAATTCCGCGCCCCGGGTTCCGAGTTCCGAGCTTCCCCAAGAGGCGCTCATGGATCCTCGAACGGAGACCAGGGCGCCAAGCTCAGCTCTGCCTTTGTGGGATCAAATCCATGCAATGCTGCCGTTTGATCTGACCGGAGCTCAACGGCGCGTTATAGAAGAGGTCTGGTCGGACATGGAGATGCCGCATCCGATGAACCGGCTTTTGCAGGGAGACGTGGGCTCGGGCAAGACCGCGGTTGCCGCCTGCGCGATACTCGCGGCGATAAGATCGGGCTACCAAGCCGTCCTTATGGCTCCAACGGAAATCCTCGCGGAACAGCATTGGACAACTTTTAACCAACTTTTTGAACCTATGGGACTGGACGTAGCGCTGTTGGTGGGGAAGCAGACATCAACGGAAAAGAAGCGTCAGATCGAGCGGACGGCGAGTGGGCAAGCCGATATTGCAGTTGGAACGCACGCGTTGATCCAGGAGGGCGTTCAATTCAAAAATTTGGGGCTCGTAATTGTGGATGAGCAGCACAAATTTGGTGTTTTGCAGCGTGCCGCATTAAGAGAGAAGAGCATGGGCAATCCGGACGTATTGGTGATGACGGCAACGCCGATCCCCCGCACTTTCACAATGACTATGTATGGGGATCTCGACTTGAGCGTGATCGACGAACTTCCTCCGGGCCGACGCCCCATCAAAACGCATTGGAAGACGCCAAGCGAACGAACAAGCGTTTACGAGAGCGTGCGCAAACTCATCGAAGACGGAAGACAAGCCTATGTGGTCTGCCCAATGGTGAGCGAGAGCGAGAAGATGCTGGCCCAAGCGGCAACGGAGCTATACAACCGCCTCCAAGAAAAGATCTATCCCGACCTACGCGTCGGCCTCCTCCACGGGCAGATGAAACCTAAGGAAAAAGAAGAAGTTATGGCTAAGTTCCGATCGCACGAGTTGGACATCTTGGTCTCAACAACGGTAATTGAAGTGGGGGTGGATGTAGCTAACTCAAGCGTCATGGTGGTGGAAGACGCCAATCGGTTCGGATTGAGCCAGCTCCACCAGCTACGCGGCCGAGTGGGGCGTGGAGAGTATCAAAGCTATTGCATATTGATAGCCGAAGGGGCCGGCGAAGACGCAAGGGCTCGGATGGAAGCGATGGTAGGGACGACCGACGGGTTTAGGATTGCCGAGATAGACTTGAACTTACGGGGCCCTGGCGAAATGCTCGGCACGAAGCAAAGCGGCAACCTTGATTTGAAGATTGGCGACCTCGTGAAGGACGGCGCCCTCCTTGAGGTTGCGCGGCAAGCTGCGCTTGAGATCGTCTCTAAAGACCCTCATTTAGCGCGGCCCGAGCATCGAGCGATGCTTGAAAGGGTGCGGGAAAGGCGCAGCGAAATGGCCGTAGCGGTCATTTCCTAATCTTATTAATTGTCAGCCCGAGCGAGTCCCCGAGTCGAGGGACCTGACCGGAGTTTCGGAATGTTTCTGCAAGCACACCTCGCTTACAGTCAGGTCCCTCGACTCGCGGACTCGCTCGGGATGACAAAAAATGCCATATGGCTATGCCTTCAATGCGGTTTCAATCGCGGATGTCAACTCCGGGGAATCCGGCGTTGTCTGCGACTTCCAGCGGCCGATCACGTGGCCATTCTTGTCCACCAAGAACTTGCTGAAGTTCCACTCGATCGGGTTGTGCCGGTCGGCGGAGGCGATGAGCCACTTGTACAGGGGATGCGTGTTGTCACCAAGCACGGTGATCTTGGAGAACATCGGGAAGGTCACGTTGAACTTGCTTGAGCAGAACTGCTTGATCTCCTCGTTGGTACCGGGCTCTTGCTGGCCGAAGTCGTTGGCGGGGAAGCCGAGGATTTCGAAGCCTTGGGCGTGATATTTGTTGTAAAGCGCTTCCAGGCCGGTGTACTGAGGCGTAAAGCCGCACTTGCTGGCCACGTTGACGACCAGGAGCACCTTGCCCTGATACTTCGACAGCGGCACCTCGTGCCCGTCGATATCGTTCATTTTGAAGGCGTAGATCGAGGAAGGATTTTTAGGGGCAGCAGCGGACGCGGTAACCACGTTCGCATTGTTGCACCCCAAAACCGCTAAAGAAACAAGCGTTGCCAAAATCATAGGGAGACTCCTTTGCCTGTAGGCTGTGCGTTGTGGTCTGTTTGCTGTAAACGGATCACATAACAATAAGTTCAAAAATGACATGTTGACCAACGGATCACCTCATCCACAGCCCAAAGCCGACAGCCGACAGCCGACAGCCGACAGCAAAGCCTACACTGAAAGCGTGGCTAATTTGTAATAGAGGTGGGCGTAAATCCGGCTCATCTTAAAGAGATGTTCCACTTTGAGCCGCTCGTCGTTTTCGTGCGCTTTGCCGTCTCCGTCCCATCCGGTGCCGATGCTTACCGTGTTTGGTAAGGCCCGCGCGTAGGTGCCGCCACCCATTACACCGGGCTTTTTCTTTTCGCCGGTTTCCTCCTCGTAAACGCTCATGATGGTCTTGACCAGAGGGTTATCGAGAGGGAAGTAAAGCGACGGGCTGTCTCGTCCGACGTTTGCCAACGTCCAGCCGCCTTTGAGAGTCTTGAGGTGCGCCTCGCACTTGTCCTTAACCTGCACGCCTTTCCAGGTCACGGGATAGCGGATGTTGAAAAGGAGTTTGACGACGCCATCCTCGGTGGAGACAATGCCCAAATTGCAAGTGAGATCCTTGCTGATCTCGTCCTCGCCATTAATGCCAATTCCGGCGCCGCTCGTAATGGCCGACTCAAGAAGCTCTTGGTAGTAGTTCTCGTCTGCAACGGGCGCGATTTCGAACAGCTGCCGGAAAATGCGGGTTGCCGCAGAATCGCCAAGGAATGGCCGCGCGCCATGGGCGGCCTTGCCGACGGCTTTGAGGCGAAGGACGTCGCTTTCCCAAGTGCACGTCACGTTGCGGTCCCAGGCGCTCTCCAGCTTGCCTTCGACCACCTTTCTTGCCTCAGGCTTGACTCGCACGGCAGCTTCAGCTTGGTCGATGACGATATTGGGTCGTTGACCGCCGCAAACCTCCAGCAACTCCATTTCCGCGCCTTTGTTCAGCTTGAGCTCAATATTCAGGTTGGCTATGCCCTTCTCGCCGTTATAAAGCGGCCACCCGCTATCCGGGGCGACTCCAAATGTTGGCGCCTCTTCGGTTTCCGCATACCTTTCGACGCACCGAAAACCTGATTCCTCGTTGCAGCCAAAGGCTTGACGCATCCTGGCGGGGACCTGCGGGAAGCACTCTTTGATCGCCCTCATCGCGTAGAAGGATGCCATGGTAGGCCCCTTATCATCGGTGCTGCCCCGGGCGTAGATGTAGCCTTCGTCGATCTCCGCCCCAAACGGTTCATGCTTCCAGCCGGGTCCTACCGGAACGACGTCCAGATGCCCGAGCGAAAGCACCAACCGCTCTCCCTGTCCAAACTCGGCGTAGCCGATGTAGCCTTCAAGGTCCTTTGTCTCCATGCCGGCGTTTCGTGACAAGGCCAGCGCCAGGTCCAACGCTTCACGGTTTGCCGCTCCAAATGGCGCGTTGGGCGCCGCATCTCCTTCTATCGAGGCGATGCGAAGCATCCGGCGAGTGTCATCCAGCAACTCTTGCTCGTGGGCTTTTAGCCATTCATGCAACCGGGCGACAACTGGATCGGACATGGGGGCAGATTACCGCCCGTTCAATGAACTCTTGGGACGAAGAGTGCGCAGATCTTCTGTCCGTAATCCTTGACACGAACAGCAAGCCTCTCTTAGTTGGCATTGAACCTGGTGTTTCAGAAGGAGCACCCCAGTGCCCTGCCAACTAGAGAGTCGAGCACGCGACTCAATCCCTTACAGAGCCTGCAGCAAGATCGCTGTTGCCTCGCCGCCGCCGATGCAAGGCGTGCAGACGGCGTACTTGCCGCCTCGCCGCCTAAGCTCGTGAAGTGCCGTCAGGATGAGGCGGGCGCCCGTCATGCCGATGGGATGTCCGAGGGCGACCGCTCCGCCGTTCACGTTAAGCTTCTCATGGGGAATTTTCACCTTATCGGCCACAACCATGGCGACAACGGCGAAGGCTTCGTTCACCTCGAAGAGATCGATGTCGGCGATGGAAAGGCCGTGGTGAGCCAGAAGCTTCTCGATCGCGAAGGCGGGAGCGGTTGTGAACCATTGCGGCTCTTGGGCATGCTGGGAGTAGCCGACAATTTTGCCGAGCGGCTTTGCGCCGCGACGATCTGCCTCGGACATCGAGGTGACGACCAGAGCGCAGGCGCCATCGTTTATGGAGCTCGCGTTGCCAGCGGTTGTGACACCTTCCTTGCCAAAAGCTGGGCGTAAAGAAGCGAGCTTGGAGATGTCTCCCTTGCCCGGCTCTTCGTCCTTGTCCACCATCACTGGATCGCCTTTGCGCTGGGGAACCGGGACTGGTACGATCTCTTCGGAAAGTCTGCAGGCTTCTTGGGCGGCCAACGCTCGGCGGTAGCTCTCGGCGGAGTACTCGTCGATGTTCTCCCTTAGGAGCTTAAATTCCGTTGCCGTCTGGTCACCGCAGCTGCCCATGTGGACGTTGCTGTAGGGATCCCAGAGTCCGTCGTGAATCATGAGGTCCAGGAGGGTCCCGTTGCCCATTCGGTAGCCGGTCCGTGCTTTGTCAAGAGCGTACGGCGCGTTGGACATGGATTCCATTCCGCCAGCGACGATCGTCTTAGCGTCGCCGCATTTGATCGCCTGAGCCGCCATCATCACGGTCTTCATGCCTGAGCCGCAGACCTTGTTGATCGTGGTGCAGGGCACGCTGTTGGGGATGCCGCCGTAGATGGAGGCTTGGCGGGCGGGAGCCTGGCCGATGCCGCCTTGAAGCACACAGCCCATGAGGACCTCGTCGACCTCTTCCGCGTTGACCCCGCTTCGCTCGAGTGCGGCTTTGATCGCTATGGCCCCTAATTTTGGCGCCGTGACTGAAGAAAGCGCCCCCGAAAAGGATCCGATAGGAGTGCGCGCGCCGGAAAGAATAACTACGTCTTCCATGGTGTTTTTAGCCTCTGAATTCTGCCCTTAAGGGTACCTCTGGTAGCTCGGAGCGCGGAGGCGGGGTATGGCTCTGTGCGGCTTTGTGTTCCTGCGGTGCACTCCGCGCTAGGTTACAAGCTTTCAGACTAGAAGACAGAGGCCCAGAGGTCACACAGTCGCACATAGGGATTCGATTCAGCCTACACACGCAGCAAAACTTGTTCCCGATTGCAAAGCCGAACCGCTATCAAGATGCCGATAAGGGCGATCCCGGCGGACAAGCCGGCGGTTAGAGCCAAGCTCGTGGCATCCAATCTTCCCGTTAGTGCATTTCGGATGGCGGACGACGCGTTCAATACGGGGATCGCATTGATCCAGCGGGAACTGCCGAAGTCGGTGAAGCCGAGAAACTGGCTGAAGATGGATGGGAGCGCCACCAAGATGCTACCGAGGCTCATATAGGTTTGAGCCTCTCGGGTGTTCTTTGCGTATGCGCTGACGGCGAGGAGAACGCTTGCAAAAAGCGCAACCGTTGGCAGCATTACCAGCACAATCGATCCGACCGTAGCCGGACCGATGCCGATGCCGTTTTTGAACAATTCGTCTGAACCGGGCAAGTGCATGCCGGAGGCGAGAAGGATGCCGGCGAGGCCGGACATGCTGCTGAAGAGGCAGATCGAAGCGAGGGCAAAGAATTTGCCCAAGACGACTTTGGTGCGAGGAACTGGCGAGATGAGCAAGGTCTCAAGCGTGTTGCGTTCCTTCTCGCCCGCGATCAGGTCTGAAGCGGCGCTGACCCCGCCAACAAAAGCGAGGAAGACGACCAAATAGGGAATGAGCATGAGGAGCAGTTCGTTAGCGCCTTTATTAGCCATAACGTCCTCGCTCTGGACCTTGAACTGCTCCATGCCGGACTCGGGAATGGACGCACCTGCGAGAAGCACCTTGATGTGATTCTTATTCATCTGATCGACCGCTTTCTCAACCGCATGCTCCGCCATTTGAGATCGCTCCGACTTGTCGTCATAGATGGCCTTGATCGTCGCGGTCTGGCCCTGGGAAACCTTTGCCGTAAAGTCGTCGGGAAACTGCAGCACCACGGCCGCCTTTCCGTTCTCAACCAACTTCCGGCCCTCATTCACCGAGGCGACAGGAACGATGTCCGCAGTTGAGGCTTTCAATGCGGAAAGCAGCGGATTGTCTCCCTTTGGGTTGACAACGTGAATTTTTTGGGAATGCGGCTGGGTGGCCGCGTGGACCGCGCCGCCCATGGTGGAGATCATGAGGAAGACCATCAGGAACGGGCCGAGGATGGCGCTTGTGCGCACTCTTCGATCCCGAAGGAGTTCTCGAAGCTCTTTCTTGTAAACATATAGGGCCTGGTTCTTCATACGGCCTCCACTAAAGTCTTGTCGTTCGAAGGCAGGGCGTCCACTAGTTGGAGGAAGGCTCGCTCAAGATTCGGCTGGCCGGTGCTGGCTTTGAGTTGGTCAACACTCCCAAGGCCCCGTATCTTGCCCTCGTGAATTACGGCGATGTCGTCGCAAAGGCGCTCGACTTCGCTCATGATGTGCGTGCAGTAAACGATCGTCTTTCCCTGGCTTCGGGAGGATTCGATGAACTCCATAACCGACTGGCTGGTTACAACGTCCAGACCGGCCGTCGGCTCATCAAAGAAGAGAACAGGCGGGTCATGAAGAATCGTGCGGGCAATGGAGACACGCTGCTTCTGGCCGGTCGACATCTTGTCGCAGAGCCGATCTTTGAAATCGTGGAGATCGAGTTTATTCACCACGAAGTCCAGCCGGTCCTTAAGCTGTTTGCCCGCCAGGCCGTAAAGTCCGCCAAAGTATTCCAGCACTTCAAGGCCGGTCAGTCTGCCATATAGCGCAGTGGAGTTGGACATAAAACCGATGCTGGCTCTGACTTTTTCGCCTTCCGTAACGATGTCATAGCCGGCAACCGTCGCTCTTCCGCCACTGGGCTTTAGCACGGTCGAGAGCATGCGCAGCATGGTCGTTTTTCCCGCCCCGTTCACGCCAAGGAGGCAAAAGACCCTCCCAGGGTGGGCCTCGATGCTGACTTGATCAACGGCGATCACTCGATTGCCGCCCTTGGCTTCAACGAATTCCTTAGAGAGACCCTCAGTTCGGATCATTTACGTGATAGTGTAGCGGGCACGTTGGACACGTGTGGGCAGAAGGGCCTGATTTGGACTGGTTAAGGGGGCGTCTGCGCTTGGGCGCAACACAGGGATCCGCGTACCGTCTTAGCCTACTGCGACGGTATTACAAGCCCAATCCGTGGAGACCTGATTGTCTTGTCCTCGAAAAGCAAAAAAGGGATTCGGTCCTAAGACCGAATCCCTCCTCTTTGTCTAAGAAAGGCTTTACCTGCTCTTCCTGGCGTGATGACGGTGCCTTCGTGCGTGGTGCCGCTTGTGGCTTGACCCGGTTCGCTCGCGGCCATGATTCATAGCGTAAGCCTGGCCGTGGGAATAGCCTCGACGATAGGCGGCAGCCCTTTCGCGTTTGTGGCGATTGTTGATCGAGTCCTGCATCTGTTTCGCTTCGTAAGCCGAGCCGGCAAGGGCGGCCACGCCGAGCGTGGTCTGCTTGCGGGACACACCATAAATTCCGGCGGCTCCAAGAGCGGCGGCGCCGATGCGGGCGTTCTTTTCTCGCCTTGCATCTTTGCTTTGCGTCTGGGCTCTGGCCATCACTGGCATCGCCAGGAAGCTAAGGGCCATGGCTCCAGCCACAGCAGTTGCAATCCATTTGCTTGCGTTTCTCAAAATTCGATTCCTCCTGATGTCGCCTCAAACCGATCGAGGCGTGTTGCTATTTCAGACGAGCGGCTCATCGCGCTGTTACGCCACCCCATTTTATCCACGCGGAATTGCCGTTAAGTCGACACTCGAGCGTCAAGTCGCCGGCAAAACTCAATTTTCCACAGGAAATGCGTCGGCATTATGGAGGATATGTCTGATTTAAGCGGAACCTGCAACTAATGCCGGTTGCCTATCAATGTGTAACGCGCGTTTCGTCGGCTGAGCGAATTGTTGTCGTTTGCCTGAAACGCCAAGAAGGAGAACACACTATGGCAAACACACTTTATGCAGCTTTCGCAGATGCCGCTATGGCGGAAAAGGCGGCCGGCGCGCTTCTCGATCACGGCGTCAAGGCCGAGGATTTGAGCCTGGTCCAGCATGAGTCCCGTTATAACATGCCGACGACCGTGGCGGATGACACCGGTGTTACTCCTCGTTATGCGGAAGGCGAGATGACGGGAGCAACAGTAGATAGCCCGGGCGTCATGGGAACCGGCGTTTACAATCCCCCAGCGGACGAGGTTGGAATGTCTCGCTCGAATATGGATATGGACCGCGATATGAACACTTCTGAAGTGACGCCATCCATGACGAACTCCACCGCCTACAACGAGGGTGTGACCCGAGACACGACGGACGAAGATTTCCAGGTCGAGCGCAACGACGCGGAGTACGATCGCGAGAACGCCAGCGTCTCCTCCAGCAACTCCCCCACGAGCTACGACGACAACACCGTTCGCGAGGAGGGCAAGGACGATGAGGTCAACGACACCTATAAGAGCGAAAAGGCGGCCAAGCAAGGCATCTCGACGACGACAGCCGCTGATGCCGGCCATGCGGCCATCACAGGTGGAGCAGTCGGATTGGGCGTTGGCGCGATTGCTGCGGTCGCTTCTCTTCTAATCCCTGGTTTCGGTCTTGTCGTTGGCGCCGGCGCTTTGGCGACCGCCATCGGTGGAATGGTCGCGACGACGGGAGCCGGCGCGGTGGTCGGCGGTGTCACAGGCTTCCTGAAGGATCAGGGCGTGGAAGAGCATGTCGCCCAGCGCTACGGGGAGACCGTCACCGGCGGGGGCGCGATCCTCGCCGTGAACGTTCCTTCTAATGACATCGACGAGGCCAAGGCCCGAGAGCTCCTCGAGAAGTACGGCGCGTCGAACGTCAACACGTACGCGCTTGCTGAGAACACCAAGCCTTACATGTCGTAGGGCCTGTCAAAGCAACCCGGCTTGAGCGGGAGTCGTTGGGACACATTGGACCCATTGGACCCATTGGAAAAACCTGTTTTCCAAGGTCCAATGTGTCCATTTTCCCCTTTTGGCAACTTGCACCGAGTGAGGGAAAATGACTGCCTCGATTGCCCAGACTCATGCAATTGGGTATACGACCAGCAATGAACGTGTCCCGCATTGCTTTTGGTCTGACCGCCTTGCTAATCGCCGGTTGCAGTGGAACCTCTTCTGCCCCAGCGCCTGCCACCACGGCGGCCACAGCGCAGGGATCTGATTTTAAAGTGGCACTCCTCACGCCCACCGCAGTGAGCGACGCGGGGTGGAGCGCGATGGCCTACGATGGCTTGCAGCAGATCCACTCCCAGCTTGGGGCCAAGGTTAACAATCAAGTTGCCGAGGGCACCCAGATCAAGGACGCGATGCGCACCTTTGCGCAGCAGGGCTATAACCTGATCATTGGACATGGTTTTGAATACAACGATCCAGAGATCCAGGTGGCGAAAGACTTCCCGAAGACGGTCTTTGTGAGTTCTTCCGGTGGAGAAACCGCTCCAAACGCAGGCGCGTTTCGCTTCTATCTCGAGCAGAGCTTCTACCTGGCCGGCGAGATGGCAGGGAAGATGACGAAGACAAACAAGGTCGCCATGATAGGAGGGGTTAAGGTCCCTTCAATAGAATCAACCTTTAAGGCTTTTGAAGCGGGCGCTAAGGCCGCAAATCCTAAGGTCACGGTCATCACCGTGTTTACGGGCAAGGGCAACGATGTGGCGGCGGCCAAAAACGCGACCCTCAGCGCCATTGGCCAGGGCGCTGATTTTGTTATCCACCAAGCCGACGCCGCCGCCCAGGGCGTGTTTGACGCTTGCAAAGAAAAGGGAGTCTATGCCTTCGGCTCGAATCTCGATCAAAACGATAATGCCAGCGGCATCGTCATTGCTTCCGCAACGATCGTCGCAGGTCCCGCGTTTGTTGACCTAGCAAAGCATGTAAAGGACGGGACTTATAAGGGCTCCGTGCTTCTCATGGGCATGGATAAGGGCGCTATCGATTTTGTGTTCAACCCGAAGCTGAAGGACAAGGTTCCGGCGGATGTCCAGAAGATGCTTACCGACGATGAAGCCAAGATCAAGGCCGGCTCGCTCGTTGTTCCGAAGGACGAATTCTAAGACTATTGGCGTAGGCTAGGATTCAAGCGATGCTGGTTGCCGTACACATTACAAAGCGGTTCGGCGACCTTATTGCGCTTGATGACGTCAGCATCGATTTCACTCCCGGAGAAATCCACGCGGTCCTGGGCGAAAACGGAGCAGGGAAGTCCACGTTCATGAACATCCTTGCCGGGTTTCTAACTCCCTCCTCTGGGAAGGTGCTTTTGGACGGAAGCGAGATGCCATTTAGACCGCGTCGAAGCCGTGGGCGCGGGGTCGAGATGGTGCATCAACATTTCAAGCTGGTCCCAGCCTTTACGGTTGCCGAGAATTTGGCGCTGGCGCGGTTGGATCGCTTGGGCAAAAGATTGAACGTGGCAGATGCGTCCGAGCCTGCGCTCAGGGCAGCGAGAGGATTGGGCTGGGATTTGGACCCCAAGGCCTTGGTCAGAAACCTTTCCGTCGGTGCTCAGCAACGCGTAGAGATCCTTAAGTGTCTCAGCGGGGACGCCAAAGTGATCATCTTCGATGAGCCGACCGCAGTGCTCGCACCGGACGAGGTGCGTGAGCTTTTTAGAGTCTTGCGAGAGCTGACACGTCAAGAGAAGACCGTCATCCTCATTGCCCACAAGCTTTCCGAGGTGATGGCCGTCGCAGACCGGGTGACGGTTCTCCGTCAAGGCGAGAAGGTCGCGTCCGCAAGGATCTCTGAAGTGAACGAGTCGATGTTGGCGCGATGGATGGTTGGTGACATGCCGGCGCTGCGGCGGCCTGACCGTTTCGCCGTCAAAGCCGTAGCGCTCCTCGCCAAGAATCTGAAAGTGCAGGGGGATCGCGACGAGGAGATCATTCGCGGCGTTGACCTCAAGATCAACGAGGGCGAGATCCTTGGAATAGGAGGCGTGGATGGAAACGGCCAAGTTGAGCTTGCGGAAACCCTTGCTCTCATCAGGCCAAGAAAATCGGGGACCCTTGATTGGAAGTCCAAGGGTCTCGAATCCATGTCGATCTCCATCTCCTACATTCCGCAAGATCGGCAGGTCGATGGGCTGGCTATGTCCTTGACTGTCCGCGAAAACCTACTCATTTCTGGACAACGGCGAGGGGAGTTGCGGCTGGGGGCATTTTGGCGATCTGGCGTCGTTCGTGATTGGGTGAGGGCGGTTGTCGAAAAGTTCGACATTAGGATCGAGAGTCCTGCGACGGTGGTTTCCAATCTTAGCGGAGGCAATCAGCAGAAGGTAGTCGTGGGCCGGAATCTCGACCGACGTCCCGACCTACTGGTGGCCGTAAATCCAACCCGTGGATTGGATGTCAAAGCCACCCGATTCGTCCACGATCAGATTTTGAAAGCAAGACAGGAGGGCGCGGCGGTGGCGTTGTTCTCTAGTGATCTGGATGAGTTAGCCGCTCTATCAGACCGGCGGCTGTTCCTTAGTCGGGGGATGCTTGTGGAAGGCGGCATTGCAGAGCTAGTCGGAGGGTCGCCATGAACCGGCGGAGGATGCTTCAGGCGCTCGTTACCGCGGTCGGTCTCCTTATCATTCTCATCCTCACCCTTACAGCTTTTGGGCTGCCCGTCATGGATTCTTTGAAGCTCATTTACCAAGGAGCGTTTGGGGATAAATTTGCGCTCTCCAGAACGGCGGTGAAGAGCACCCCTCTATTGCTCGCAGGCCTGGGGATGGTCGTAGCGTGGAGGGGCGGGATGTACAACATCGGTGGCGAGGGCCAGTTCATCGTTGGGGGCCTCTTTGGCGGAATCGTGGCAAAGCTCCTGATGGCGGGCCCATCGCTGCCGCCGGTTCTCGGCATCTCTTTCATCCTTGTCGGCAGCGTCATCGGAGGAGCTCTATGGGCGTCCCTTTCTGCTGTCCTTTACATCAAGCGGGGAGTTGAGGTCGTCATCTCCACGATCCTCCTCAACTTCGTGGCTATCCAACTCCTCAGTTGGGCGGTAGAGGGCCCTCTGCAGCAAGCGAAGCACCAACTGCCACAAACGGATGAACTGCCAGGTTCTCTGATGCTCTGGCGACCGAATGCCCAACTCGATTTTCACGCGGGCGTGCTTTTGGCCCCCTTGGTTGCCATAGCGATGTACGTGCTCCTGTACAAAACAGTGCTCGGGTTCCGAATCAGGCTGGTGGGCGCGAACTCGAGGGCTGCCCGTGCGAGCCGAGTCGAGCCGAGGACGACCCAGTTCCAGGCCCTCGCCATTTCCGGGGCCTTGTGCGGCCTCGCGGGCGGCGTTGAGTACACCGGCATGGCCGGCCTCCTCGGCACCGACTTTTCGCAAGGCTGGGGTTTTATGGCCATCCCGGTCGCGTTGCTTGGCGGTTTGCACCCGGTTGGGACCATCTTTTCTGCGTTGTTCTTCGGAGCGGTCTTTGCTGGAAGTGAGAACCTGGGTCGATTCACCACCAGCGGCTCGACACTGCTCTATGTCATTCAAGCCGCCGCCGTCTTTGCCCTTGTCGGCTTCCGCGCTCTTAATGCTCGCAGCCCGATGCCTGCGACTCCGGAGGCAGCCTAACTGGACATTCCGCTTCTCCTTGTGTTCTCTGCACCCATCGCATTGGCCGCTATCGGTGAGACCGTGGCTCAAAAATCAGGCGTGCTCAACATTGGCCTCGAAGGGGCGATGCTTTGCGGCGCGTTCTTTGCCATGCTCGTCTCTCAGGTCACGGGCTCGCCGTGGCTTGGATTGGCAGCAGGCGGGGCTGCTGGCTTGGCGCTCACGCTTTTCCAGGGATGGTTTACCGTTCTGCTTGCCGCCGACCAGGTTGTGGTAGGGACGGCTGCAAACCTCTTCGCTCTTGGCCTGACCAGCAGTCTGTTCCGAATGCGATACGGCCAAAGCGGCCAACTCCTCAGTGTCCCAAAGTTGCCCGTGTTTGACGGCTTGGACGGAGTCCTTCTGTTCATGCTCATTAGCGTTGGCGTAGTGTGGTTCCTGCTCATGCGCACCGCGTGGGGCCTCGCGCTGAGGGCATCGGGCGAACATCCTGAATCAGTAGAGGCGGCCGGATTCTCGGTTCTCAAGTTGCGGATGCAGGGCCTCGCATTCAGCGGCTTGTACGGCGGACTTGGGGGCGCGTATCTCGCGGTCGGTATCACAGGTTCGTTCGCAGAAAACATGACGGCCGGGCGAGGTTTTGTCGCGATTGCCATGGTGACTTTTGGCCGCTGGAACCCGTTTCTCGCTTTAGGAGCTGCCTTATTGGTCGGATACGCAGACTCGCTACAATTCACTTTGCAAGCCCGAAACATCGCCTTGCCTCACCAACTTTTCATCGCCTCGCCCTACCTGGTTGCACTTCTGGTGCTCGTTTTTGCGGGCAAGGGGACGCTGGTTCCGAGAGCGCTCGGGACCGCGTATGTAAAGGAACGGTGAAGTGGTGGCCTTTCGGCGTCGCGGCGTTGCGGCGTTCGAGCCTTCGGCCCTAAGGCGTTGCGCGCTTCCGAGTTAGGGTGGGGGGATCGATCTGCATTTTGTTGGGGCTTCGGCCCTTGGTCGACTGAAGTTGTAAAGGTAGATTCAGTCAGCCCGGCTACTTCCGACGTAAAGAATAACAATACCAAAACCTCCAAGGCCGCGAAGCTGTAACGCCCTAACGCCCAAGGCCCTCACCGCAAGGCGGCAAATCCCAAACGACCTTCCCCCAAAATGCCCACCAATCGCCCTGTCACCCTCACGAGAAGAGTCATGTTCAGCAGCGGCCATCGCTACTGGATGTCCGACCTCTCACGAGAAGAAAACCGGGCACTTTTTGGGCCGTGGGCTTCTCCATACAACCATGGGCACAATTACGTCCTAGACGTTACTGTCTCTGGCTCAATTGACCCGGCGACTGGAATGGTCGTGAATATCAAAACGATTGACGACATCGTGCGAGAGAATGTCGTATCAATGCTAGACCAGAGAAGCCTCAACGACGAAGTGAACTTCTTTCAATTCCATCCGTCAACCGTTGAAAACATCCTCAAATTTGTCAAACATGAGCTTGGGTTGCCCCATGTGCTCCCAAAGGGCACGATTCTGGTCGGGCTTCGCCTTGAAGAGACGCCACAGTTATATGGAGAATTGGTGAGTCAAGAGGGAACTTGGAAAACGAGCATCACCCGCGTCTATGAGTTCGCGGCCGCTCATCGTCTGCACAGCAACGCACTGTCCGAAAAGGAAAATGTGGACTTGTTCGGAAAGTGCAACAACGTTGCCGGGCATGGACACAACTTCGTGCTCGAGGTCACCGTCGAAGGTGTTCCGGATGAACGAACCGGAATGATCGCAAACATCCAGGAAATCGACGACCAAGTTAATCAACTCGTCGTTGAGCGGCTGGATCACAAGAATCTGAACGTCGATATTCCGGAGTTCGGGGACCGCGTGGTGACGTCCGAGGTCCTTGTCAACGAGATATTCAATTCATTGGAGGGGAAGTTGCCCGCCAAGCTCAGTCGCGTTCGTCTGTTTGAGACCGCTCGTAGCTACTTCGAAGTGACGGCAGCATGAAACGGCTTGCGGTTATTACCGGGGCAAGTCGAGGCATCGGCAGGGAGACCGCCCTTCTTCTCGCCCAATCCTTCTGCGATCTCGTTTTGGTTGCTCGGTCTGAGCTTGCTTTGGAGCAAGTGGGCCGGGAGTGCAAGCAAATGGGAGCCGAAGTGACTCTTGTTCCCATGGACCTCACCGAGACCTGCGCGACTAGCCGCACGATCGCCAAGGCGCGGGAGGTTGGCAATGGCCACTATCCCATTCTCATCAACAACGCAGGGATGGCCGATTTTGGCAGTTTCGACCAACAGCCTATGGAGCTCTTTGAAAAGCACGTCCAACTGAATTACTTGGCCGGTGTCGGGATGTGCCACGCCGCATTGCCTTGGATGCTCGAAAAGGGTGGCGGGCAGGTCATCAACGTGCTTAGCATTGCTGCTCAACACGCATTCTCCGGTGCTTCGGCCTATTGCTCATCCAAGGCCGCCATGCGGATGTTCAGCAAAGTGTTGGCCCAGGAATATCGGGCGCGGGGCGTCCGGGTGACAGCCGTCATTCCTGGCTCGACCGACACCCCTCTCTGGGACAAGAACCCTTGGAAACCTGAGCCGGCCGACATGCTTAAGCCTTCA
>JANYLD010000314.1 GCA_025363835.1 Armatimonadota bacterium | reverse complement strand
CATGCACACGTCAAACGCCCTGCAATAGTCGGGGAGTTGCTTGTAGTCACGGCCGCCCAGCCAATGGATATTTGGCGCCTGCGGCAAGGAAGCGGGGTCCACCTTGACGACGGGGCCGACAAGGACAAAGGAGTAGTCGGGCCGCAGATCTGCGGCTTTCCGTACGAGGTCATAGTCTACACGCTCATCGATAACACCGAACCAACCGATGACCGGCTTCTTTAGGTCCTTAAGGTCCTCAGGGACTGCTGCGCTCTTATCTTGGGCCTTCGCGAAGTGCTCATATTCAACGCCACAGCCGAAGAAGTGCGCGTTTTCGTGTTGCCGGCTCTTCTTCTCGTACAGTTCTTGGCCGCCGGTGAACACCACATCAGCGTTATCCAGCAGTCTTTGCTCATTCTCAATCAGTCCTTCCGGAGCGAATTTGAATTGAGATAACTCGTCCATACAGTCGTACACGATGCCACTGGCCGGGAAGTAGTCGAGCGACCACTCCACCATCATCGGACTGTAGTACCAGAGCACGGGCTCGTCGAATTCCCCGTTTATGTTGACGGCCTCCATCGCTTGCTGCGCAAGCTGCCGAATGTGGCCATGGCTGTCTTCCCATCGAACGCCCTTAGGCAGATGAGGTAGGGCCACCACGACTCCGTCCTGAACCTCTTGGAGCTCAATTGATGGTTCTCGCCCAGGCTCCAAATCGTAGAGAGGCTCTTCAATGAAGAGGACGGGATGCTGTTCGGCAAACCGCGACAGGAACTGCTGCGGGCGCTGCCACACGAAGTTCCAGCGCAAATGGCTAAATGCCACGATGCCTGGTGAGGGCTCAAATTCAGACCCTGCGGGCACGCTCTTGGCCGTTCCTTCCGTAAGAATTGTGCTTTCCAATACTCCCCCTTTTGTCACGGATTGCGAGGCGCCCTGAAAGCTTGGTAAGGGGGCGGGCTCGCTACCCCGTAGGACTTACGGGTGAACCTAATTTGTTCCTGAATAAGCAGCCCCCTCGCTCAGAGCGGGCGACTGTCATTTATACTTATTATACTGCGACAACTTGTTCGCAATTGACCGTGCGTTTTTTCCCCATTCCTCGTCAGATAAGGGAAGCCACCCGCAAAATGAGGCGGTATTCCATCTGCCCGGCAAAAAGACTGGGTAGGGTTTCAAATGGAGAGCTATGGCCGTCCATAGTTTTTGAAGAGTTATCGCTGGTGATCCCTTGATGTCGAGAATTCCCAAACCTGAATATCCTAGGCCCCAATTCGTCCGCGATAAATGGGTGAACCTGAACGGAGAATGGGAGTTCGCCTTTGACGACTCCGATCGCGGCAATTTGGAGGGCTGGTACGACGGCCGGAAGTTCGACGCGAAAATCATCGTCCCGTTTCCCTACCAATCCGAAATCTCGGGAATCAATGACAAGGCGATTCACGAAGTCGTGTGGTACGCCCGAAGCCTTGAATGGCGCGACGAATGGAAGGACCAGGACCTGCTTCTTCACTTCGGCGCGGTGGACTACTTCACAACTGTATGGGTCAATGGCCGCGAGGTTGGCCACAACCGGGGGGGCCACGTGCCGTTCTCATTCGACATCGCCCCTTATCTCAACAAGAGTCAGAACCGCATTACCGTGCGTGTTGTGGATCGTAATGATCCCTATCAGCCCCGGGGAAAGCAGTCGACCAGCGGCCTCCCCCACGAAATCGACTACTACTGCACGACCGGCATTTGGCAAACCGCTTGGCTGGAGCCTGTCCCCCCGATCCGGATCGACAGCCTCAAGATCACGCCCATCTTCGACGTGGGGGGTGTAGAGCTACGCATCTACTTGCATGCACCATCCACCGGGTGGACTCTCGAAGCGGACATTTGCGAAGGGGACTGCGTCGTTGCCACGATCAACCGTAAAGTCCCCATGGCCTACGGGCGGCTCTTTTTGCAAATCCCCGAGGCCAAAAGTTGGTCTCCGGATTCACCGCACCTTTACGACCTCCGTGTGAGGCTCTTTGACAAGGGCGAACTCGTCGACGATATCACGTCCTATTTCGGCATGCGCTCAGTCGACATACGGGACGGCAAGTTCTTCCTGAACAATGAGCCCTGCTATATGAAGATGGTGCTCGACCAGGGCTATTGGCCCGAGGGCCTTCTCGCAGCCCCATCAGACGAAGCCCTTAAATCGGACGTTGAGTGGGCTAAAAAGTTTGGGTTCAACGGCGCCCGGAAACACCAAAAGATCGAAGACCCACGCTGGCTGTATTGGTGCGACAAGCTCGGCCTTATGGCTTGGGGCGAGATGGCGAACGCCCGCGCATGGTCTGCCCAAACCGAAGAGGCGCTTATGGCCGAGTGGCAGCGAGCGGTTATGCGAGACCTCAATCACCCGAGCATCGTCACCTGGGTACCCGTCAACGAAAGCATGGGCTTTCCTGGCCTTCGAGAGGGCCATCCAGGTCAATACGCATTCCTGGAAAGGATTGTTATGGCCACCCGCCAGATCGATCCGGAACGCCCGGTGATCGACAACGACGGGTGGGAGCACACGGACGTCACGGACGTCTGCGCTATTCATGACTACACCCCCACGGCGGAAGGATTGCGCAAGCGCTACCGCGACATGTTGGAAGGAAAGGGTATGCCCAAGCTCACCTGGGTGCCGGACAAGCCCGTCTTCACCCGGGGCTCACGGGACCGCGGACAACCCATCATGCTCACTGAAGTTGGCGGCTTCCTAACTAGGCCCAATTGGCTTCCGAAGGAGCAATGGGACGTCCTCTACAAGCACTACGGCACCGTTGGCACGCCAGAGGAGCTGCTGGACAAATACCGAGACCTCATGGAGGGCCTCGCTTCTCTGCCGTTTATCAGCGGCTTTTGTTACACACAACTCACGGATGTCGAGCAGGAGATGAACGGGCTACTTACCTACGATCGCCAGCCCAAGGTCGACCCGGACAAAATTGCCGCGATCCATCGCAGCATGAACGACCTCAATGAGACTGCGGTAAGCGAAGAAGCCGCTACCGTTGCAGCAGCATCGAAAGGCTAGAAGTTCCTCGAATCGACGGTAGATTTCGCAAAGGCCCTAAAATGGGTGCGTGATCCTGCCCTTAGTCTTGTTCTTCGCCACTCGCAAGGCGACTCAAAAGCCAGTCCGGCAAGTAGTCGACATCGAGATTGAGCCCAATGACAAGTGGCTAGCGGTCTCCGCTGCAACAGACGATGTATGGATTTACCGGATTAGTGACGGGAAGTTGCTAAGGACTCTTCACCACAAACCGGGATCGCATCTCGTCGACATCGAGATCTCGCCGGATAAGGGCCACATCGTCTGTAGCAATGTCAGTTATGAGGGGGACTACACGCCAGTCTGGAGCACCAAGTCTTGGCACGAGGTTGCCAAGATCGGTATTCCAATGACCAAGTCGTTTTGGGACACTCCCGGTAACTTAGAATACGCGGCAGGCGGGAAATACCTTATCGGCCCGACTCTGTTTGGGCATGAATTGGTCGTCTGGAATGCCCAGACCGGCGCCGTGGCTTACATTGCTCGAAAGAATTCCCGCTTCGGCTCCGTCGCCTTCGCGGTTAACGCCAACTCGACCTTTGTGGCGATGTATGACCCGCAAGCGGGGCGAATTCGGTTTTGGAATTTTGAGAACACAAGCAAGGTCCGAGAATGGGGCGACTCTATCAAAAACATCACGAACAGAGGTGTAACTATGATGAGATTCTCGCATGACGACCGACGTCTTTTCGTCATTTCCCATCCGCCGCAGCAACCTTGCACGTTTGACGTTTGCGAACCCGTAAGAGGCGCTACCGTGATAGCCCAGTCCGACCGGATTTCAGGACTGGACGTAAGAGATTTGAGCTGGGCAGCAGACGACAGCATGATTTATATGGCTGGGCTCTTCGGCCGGATCGTATGCTTCAACCCGAAATCCGGCACTGTCCAAAAAAGCTGGATCGGCCATTCGGGCAAAGCGATCAGGGCAGTCGCCGCCCTCCACCACGGCCCCGAGTTTGTTACCGGCGCCGCGGACGCTATTTGCATTTGGAGCGGAGTCAGTGGGAAGCTTGTGCGGACCATCCAACTGCCAAGATAGATAACCCCTTTAGTTCGTTCTCGGTGAATCCCCTAGGCCTCTGCGCGACAAGTCAGAAAAACAGTACATTCAGCAAATGCCTCTTCGATACGCAGAGCTTCGGCCCGATGAATTGGATGAGGCCTGGGCCAAGAAGCCGCTTGCGGTCATTGCTTGGGGAGCGCTCGAGTGGCATGGGCCGCATCTTCCCTTGGGACTAGACGGAATTGTCGCAGAGGCTTTTGCCGAGAAGGTAGCCGATACTAACGATGGCGTATTGTTGCCCCCCTGCTGGATGCCGATAACGACCCTGCCGCACCCTCACTCGCTTCAAATTCGGACCGAAGCGATCCGACTGATTTTGGATGATCTTCTTGAGGGCCTGTACGGATCAGGGGCCCGAATGGTTTGCATCATCAGCGGCCATTACGCCCAAGGCCACGAAATCGAACTCTACGAAGCCGCAATCCGAGCGATGGAATCTCATGCCGGCTATCAAGTACTCGCCGCTACGCCACTAGAGGTTCTAGGAGACGACAGCCTTCTCGATCACGCCGCGCGATGGGAGACTGCGCAACTCCAAAGCCTTCGCCCCGAACTGGTGAGGCTGGAAGCGCTGCCTTCTGAAACAAGCCGAAAGGGGCACGGCGTCCTTGGCGAGCATCCGAGCAAAGCAAGGCCCGAGGAGGGGCGCCAGATAATGGACCGGGCCCACACCGTCTGGAGCGAATGGATCTCAGAACTCGTTGTTTCGAGCAACACTTCATTCCTGCACGACTTCTACATGCGCCGCAAGCAAGCCTATGCGCCTTATGTGCGCACCTACTTCATGCGCTCCTGGGAGCAGGCTCTAGGCGATTGGTGGCTCACGATGGGTTCCTAGAAGATACGCAAGTATCATTGCACCGGGTTAGATCGCCCGAAAACCATGGCAGCAGACAATCCTCTCGGCGAGAATACGAGCCATACATCCTCGTGGAGATTTGGCAAAGTGGATTGGGCAATCGCGGTGCTGCTCACAATCGCCGCTTTGGCGGTCTATGTCCGAACCTTGGCGCCAGATGTTCTTTTTGGCGACGGCGGCGAGTTTCAAGTTTTGGGAGCGACCCTTGGCCTGGCCCACACGACGGGCTACCCGATCTACGTCTTGCTCGCGAAGCTTGCAACGCTCTTGCCCGTCGGCACCATCGCCTACCGGGTCAATCTACTTTCAGCCATGTTGGGCGCGGTTTCGGTTGGTGAGGTGTTTTTACTTGCACGCACGCTGGATGTCCGGAGGGTCTATTCTGCGGCAGGGGCGCTCGCTCTTCTTATCTGCCCATTATTTTGGTGGCAGTCCGTCATTGCCAAACCGCATGTCGTCACCGCAGCCTTTTTCCTGGCCCTTCTCATCTGTACCCTCACCTGGAAGCGAACTGGAGACGCACTCATGCTTGCTGCAGCCGGGGGATTGGGCGGAGTGTGTCTTGGCCTCCATCACATAGTGGTCCTCATCTTTCCCGCCGTCTTCGCCTATCTGTACCTCTCAAGGGCTTCCAAAGCCGACTGGAAAATGGCCGCTTGCGGAGTGTTTCTTGGCATCGCCGTCTCCTTCCTGGCTTACATGGCGATGGCGTCCATCGATAACGCGACCACTGCAACCAATTCGATCGGCCCTTCAATAACCGCCTATGGAATGAAGTCATCAGATCTGGATTCCCCACTCGGGAGGGCAGAATTCGAGTTCTTCTCCAAGCAGTACGGCCGCCAGCTCTTCTCCTTCGACTCAACGGAACTCGTCTCGAATTTGTCAAGGTTCGGGCAAGAACTCGGTCAGGGCTTCGGCATCTTGCCCGTGATCGTCGCCCTTATTGGGGCGGTCTCGCTTTTTCACAGAAAGTCGTGGAAGAATGCCGTGCTCATTCTTGGATCCGCGGCTCTGATGCTGGCTTTCGCGGTCAAGTTCACGATCTTCGATCTCGAAGAGCACTTCGTCCAACCTTTCCTCTTGATCGCGCTCTGCATTGCTGTGGGATTGCAGGCTATCCAAAATTTCCTTCTGAGGCGGGCCGCCGACCAGGTCCCCTTCCGCATTGCGACGGGTTTTGGTGCGGTTGCCGCACTGGTCCTGGGTAACTTTCTCGTATGGAGGAGCGGCATGATGGCTATCCGAGAAGGCGCTCCAACCTTTTTGACGAATGACGAGCGGTTTGTACCGTTCCCGGTGGACAGGCCAGACACCCCCCATAAGATCGGCGAATTTCTAGTTTCGATGGTGCCTGATGGCGGTCTCATTCTGACGACTTGGAACTACGAGTGGCCCTGCTATTACGTAGCCCAGTTTGAGGCTAACAAGCCCAACCTCAGCGTTGTTGAGTTTTTGCCTCAAGGCACTTTTACTCCGGGAGTCACGAACAGCTTGACCCCTTCCATGCGGCAATTCCTCGATGAGAGTCTCGCGAAGCGCCCGGTGTTTGAAACGAAGCGACATCCGGTGTTGCTTGCGGACTATGACCAGATCCCTTTGATCGAGGAGGACTCCGGTCGGAACGGCATGTTCAGAATCATGCCTCGCAATTCCCGTTTGCGGCCAACCGGCGCTCTTTCAAGCAAGGTGAAGTATCATTGAAGCGGTTTGACTAGCCACCAACGAGAGGACGCGCCGCTCGCTAGCGGCGGCCCGGACGATGCCGTAGAGCTCGATAGGACGATCCGAGAAGCCAAATCCATCCTGATTGGGACGCATCTCAATCCCGATGGAGACGCGCTCGGCTGCGCCCTCGCCATGTCGCTGTACTTGGATTCGATCAACAAGGAAAACGAGGTCGTCTGCCACCACGCGCCGCCCAAGAACCTCGAATTCCTTCCCGGCGCGGAGAGAATCCACCAAGAGCCCCAACGGGCGGGCCACGACCTAGCGATCATGCTTGACCTGGAGTCTCTCGACCGTCTCGGAAGCGTCGCTCCTTACTTCGAATCCGCCCCCCATCTGGTCCTGATCGACCACCATATCCCGCATCATGCCCCCGGCGATCTGCGCATTGTCGATACCAAAGCGCCGGCAACCGCCGTTATCCTCACCCGCCTTTTACTTGAAATGGGAGCCACTCTGACGCCCGAGATGGCTACCAATCTTCTCACCGGCATCGTAACCGACACGGGCTCATTCCGATACCGCAACACCACTCCAGAAGCGATGCACTTGGCCGCTCGCTTGCTGGAAGAGGGCGGCAATCTGAACCTTATTAGCGAAGAGGTGTACCGAAGCCGTCCGATGGCTGGTATGCGGCTGATGGGCGTGATGCTTTCCAACCTGAAGACCGCATGCGATGACCGGCTTGCTTGGTCGGTCCTACACTACGACGACTTCGCAAAGTGCGGGGCCACGGAGGAAGATACCGAGGAGTTTGTCAACGAGCTTCTCACCATCAGCACCGTGCAAATCGCCTCCCTCTTACGCGAGTCCAAGCCAGGAAAAGTGAGAGTTAGTCTCCGCTCACGAGGCAAGTTCGACGTCGCGCAGGTTGCACGAGAATTCAATGGCGGCGGGCATATTAATGCGGCTGGCTGCAGCTTTGAGTCCACTCCGGAAGAGGCCGAGGCGCTTCTCGTGGAGGGCATGAAGGCTTGCTTGGCATCCTCCTAATCGATAAGCCGCTCGGCTGCAGTTCCCACGACGTCGTCAACACCGTCCGCCGCCAACTCGGAACCAAGAGGGTTGGCCACGCCGGCACCTTAGACCCCTTGGCGACAGGTTTGCTTGTGGTCGCTGTCGGGCCGGCCACGCGTTTCTTACAATATCTGCCGTTGGAACCTAAGGAGTACGAGGGCACCATGCTGTTCGGCAAGCGGACTTCCACTTACGACGCGGAAGGCGAGGTACTCGGCGAGGGCCCCGTACCGGAAGACTTGGAGAAGCAGCTTGCCGCTTTAAAGCCGAAGTTCATGGGCTTAATCGATCAAATTCCGCCCATGCATAGCGCGGTAAAGGTGGCCGGCAAGCCGCTTTACAAATATGCGAGGCAGGGCGAGGTGGTCGACCGCCAAAAGCGAACCATTCACATCTCCAGCCTCGAATTCGGCCCATTTGACGGGGCCCACGTCGACTTCCGCCTCGTCTGCTCCGGCGGCACCTACGTCCGAACCCTCGCCGACGACCTCGGCCAAGCCCTCGGCTGCGGCGCCTATCTGACAAGACTCCGAAGAAACCGGGTTGGCCGCTTTGGTCTCAGTAGCGCAGTTGGTCTTGACGAGATCGGCACCGCCAAATTGCTGCCTCTCCGCCACGCCCTTGAGCCTATGTATGTTGTCGGCCTTAACGAGCGACAGACGGAGTCGATTCGGGAAGGACGGCAGGTCACGATCTCAGATGACGGTGAACCCAGGATTCCAGGCCAAAGGCCCAAGTCCTCTGATCCCCTCGTCGATACTCAAAACTCAACACTCGATACTTCCGCGCCCCCTTCCCTCGGACGCGCCTCCCTAGTAGCCCTCGCCGACCCGCATGGCCAGGTTTTCTCAGTGGCCCGGTTACTTGGTAACCTCGTTCAGCCCGAATGCGTTATTCCTAGTGAGGCTCTCGATGGCACTGTATGAACCGGTCCTTAACCGCAAACTCGCTGCTGGGCAGTTGACGTTATTCGGTGTTTGGGCCTTCGTTACCGCGTGCGGCGCCTATTTGCACCCCGATCCGAGCGGGCACGGGACCCACACCCAGCTCGGCCTCCCACCTTGCCCCAGCGTCCTCCTCTTCCACCGCCCATGCCCAGGCTGCGGTCTGACCACCAGCTTCACCGCGCTCATCCATGGCAACATCCCCTTCGCCTTCCACGCTCACCCGCTGGGTCCGTTTTTGTATCTGGGGTTGACGGCATGGGCTTGGATGGGGCTCTACGGCTGGCTAAAAAGTTGGCGTCTGGACGGCGGCGGCAAGACCTTCAACCGGGCGCTCACCGCCTTCATGGCGATCTTCTTCACGTTCGGCTTCATCCGCATGGCCACTACCCCGAACTATGAGGGCCCTACCGAAGCGCGTTACGTGGCGTCACTTCCAAGATAAGACTTAACGGCTAAAAGCAGAACACCGGCGCCTCGACACGTGGGACCCTAATCTCCGCGCTTCATCCTTCATCCTTCATCCTTTCATCCTTCCGAGTAATCTCCAAGCTCAAATGCTCAAGCACCCTGAGATCACTTTTCGGCGCATTCGATCGTTCGTCGCGGAGATCAAGGAACGGTTATACGGCGAGTCCTCGCCGCTCGCGGTTGAGTTAAACGAGAGTGCGTGCGCGAACGATAAGGAAGCTGCACAGGGACCGTGGACGGCAGTTCAGCCCGGCTATCAATGGGGCCCGGCATATCGAACGGTTTGGTTCCGGGTGAAGGGGCAGATTCCTAAGGCGTTCGACGGGCAGACCGTAAGAATTATTGCGGACGTGGGCGGGGAGAGAACGGTATGGCGAGATGGCTCCCCCGTCTTCGGGGTCGACCTTGAGCACACCGACTTTGGCGTGCTTAGCGGTCGCGCCGTCCAACTCGGGGACAGCCCCGCCAAAGCTGGCGAGAATATCGACGTCCTCATCCAAGCCTACGCCCGCAACCCCCAGGTCCGCGTCCATGGCCGCGAGCCGAAGCGCGAGGCGCTGGTGGAAACGGTGGGCAAAGTGGAGCTCGTCACCTTCAAAACCAAGCTCCAAGCTCTCCTCTTCGATTTTGAATTCGGGCTTAGCATGCTGGACGGCCTCGACAAGCAAGATCCCGCATATGCCTCTATCCTGCGCGCCCTCAACGAAGCCATCAACCTCCTCGACTGGGACGATCTTTCCACCGTCGATACCAGCCGAAAGAAGATTCAGCAGGGCTACGAGGGCCTGAACGCAAAGCCCAAACATGCGATGACGCCCGTGGGCCACGCGCACCTGGACACTGCGTGGCTCTGGCCCATCGAGACGACCAAGAAGAAGATGGCCCACACCACGGCGACCCAGCTTGCCTTGATGGAGCGCTATCCGTGGTTCGTTTTCGCCCACTCGCAAGCATCCCAATACGAGTGGTTGGAACTGGAATATCCGCACCTCTTCGAGCGCGTAAAAGAAGCGGTCAAGCGTGGTCAATGGGAGCCTGTCGGCTCTATGTGGGTCGAGGCGGACTGCAATATCCCGAGTGGTGAGTCTTTCGTGCGGCAGTTCCTCTACGGCCGCAAGTATTTCCGCGACAAGTTGGGTTACGAGACCAAGGACATGTTTCTACCGGACGTCTTTGGCTATGCGGCCGCTTTGCCCCAAATCCTATCGGGCTTTGGGATCAACTACTTCCTCACCCAAAAGATCTCATGGAACCAGACCAACAAATTCCCCCACAACACCTTCTGGTGGCAGGGCATCGACGGCACCAAGATCTGGTCCCACTTCCCTCCCGCCGACACTTACATCGGCAACTCCGAGCCGGCAGAGCTATTGCGCTCAGTTAAGAACCACAAGGACCAAGCCAGGTCAGACGAGTCATTGTATTTGTTTGGCTTCGGGGACGGCGGCGGCGGCCCAACCGAGAGGCATCTGGAGCTGCTGGAAAGAGCTCGTAACTCACCACTTTTGCCCGAATTAAAAATGGGCAGCACGGTGGCCGAGTTCTTCCGCCACGCGCATCAAAATAGCCAAGACCTCGCCACCTGGTCAGGCGAGCTTTATCTGGAGTTTCACCGAGGCACCTACACCAGCCAAGCGCTCATGAAGAAGCTGAACCGCGAGTGCGAAATGCTTCTCCGCGACGCCGAGCTTCTTGCCAGCTTCGCGTACGCGCCTGCCGACTATCCGAAGGAAAAGCTGGAAGCCGCCTGGAAGCTCGTCCTCCTCAACCAGTTCCACGACATCATTCCCGGTTCCAGTATCAACGAAGTCTACAAAGAGGCTGACGAGACGTATCTGAAGGCCTTCGTCGCTGCTTACCAAGTCATCCTCGACTGCCTGCATCTCCTCTCTGCCGGGCAGGCGCCCAACGACAATAAGGTCCGCATCGCCCTCTTCAAGAACTCGACCGCTGGCGGAGAAGCGATGGTGGATGAATATCACATCGATGGCGAGCCGCCGAAATCGCTTGTGGTGGGAGATAAGAGCTATCCCGTCCAACTGCTCAAGCTCAACCCAATCGACGACCCGGAAGAGCTGGGAATGCTCCTGTTCGCGACCCCGCCAGAATGCCTTGGAAGCCTGGCTTTAGGCGAATTCTCCCTAAAGCCCGCCCAAACAGGGTCGTCCGTTAGGGCGACTGAGAAGGGCCTGGAAAGTGAAGAGTGGCAAGTCAAGATCGACAAGAACGGCCATTTGGCCAGCATAGTCGAGAAGGAAACCGGCCAGGAATTTATTCAAGCCGGCGCCCCCGCCAACGTCTTCCAACTTTTTGACGACCGGCCGCTTTTCTGGAGCGCTTGGGACATCGACCCGTTTGCCCTCGAGACGATCAAGGAGCTTTCCAAACTCGACAGCATCAACGTTGTCGAAAATGGGCCTGTCCGCGCCGCTATCGAGATCGTCCGATCGTTTGGCGCTTCCAAGATCGTCCAGCGAATTTCCGTCGGCCCGACTCGCGGCATCCGCTTCGACACCGAGGTCGACTGGCACGAGGACAACAAGTTGCTCAAAGTCGCCTTCCCAGTCGCTATCAACGCGACTAAAGCGACCTACGAGATCCAATACGGCCATGTCGAGCGGCCCACCCACTACAACACGACCTGGGAAGCCGCCAAGTTTGAAGTCTGCGCCCAAAAATGGGTGGATTATAGCGAGGGCGCCCGTGGCGTGGCCCTCCTTAACGACTGCAAGTACGGGCACGACATCCACGAAGGCGTCATACGACTCACCCTTCTCCGCTCCCCCAAAGCCCCCGACCCCGAGTGCGACATGGGAGTCCACCGCTTCACCTACGTGCTGCTGCCGCACCAGGGAACGCTGCGTGAAGCAGGAATCGTGCAAGCCGCCTATGACCTGAACACCGCGGTCCACTACGCCTGGATCACCGGCGACTCAACCGCAAAACCGGTCGCGAAAGGCTTGTCGAAGTTCTTCGACCTAGACACCAACGACCTAGTCATCGAGTCGGTGAAGCAAGCCGAGGACGGCAAAAGCATCATCGTCCGCCTCTACGAGTGCCACAACAGCCGCGGCTCCGCCACTTTGCATTGCCAAAAGCCAATCAAGTGGGCGAAGCGCTGTAACTTGGAGGAGCGAGATGGCGAGAGCCTTGAAGTGAAGAGTGACGCCATCAAGCTGGACTTCCGACCGTTTGAAATAATCAGCGTAAGGATTCATCTGTAATTTTAGAAAGTAGAAATGCCTGTCCTATAAAGAGAGGGTTATTGGGAGATCGTGGCTAGCGATGTCTCAGGCGCCCCCATGACGCCCGCCCGCCGGTGCCCCAAATTCACATCCCACCAAGCCTTCAAGTCCGCGACATACTCCCGCGCTGAATACGGCAGCCGCAGAGTTGGGTACTTCTCAAAATCCGGCACTCCACAAGTGCCCAGGTGACGATCACGGTCACGCCCTAGGAAGATGATCTGGGCATTGGAGCATCGGGAGGATTTATCTCGCGCGGCAAATCCAACTACAATGAACCAATGAAACCCAAGAGACCATGGTCGGTCGGCATAGGTTTGGCCCTGGTAGCGGCCATTCTCGGCGCCTGGTGGTTTTTCCACGACCCTTTTCACGGCCTTGGGGGCCACGTGGTCTCCGATGACACGGTCCTCTACCGTGCCGACGGACAGTTCTTTTTGGCGCCCAGGCGTCTTAGAACGATAATATTTAAAGACCTCACCATTCCCGACCTGTATTCCAGCATCAAGGGGGTCTATCCGGTCAAGGCGGGCTGGACTTGGAGGCTTGGTCGCATGCCCATTTCTTTTGAAGCCATCAAAGAGATTTCCGGCGAGCGACGGCCGGAGGAAGTCTTCGCTGCCATCAATTCAGGAGGCACTTTGGAGCTGACGGAAATGAGAGTTATGTCGCCCACCGAAGTACAGGTGGTGAAACATTCTCAAGGCTCGGACGCATTCATCATGAACCCGATAGCTTCTTCACCCCACGCGCACCGAGACAACCCCCGCCTCGCTTTTGGCGGATAACGGGTGAGCGTTTGCGAATATAAGCCGCTTGGAGACTGTACAGTAATACCGTGAACCGATGGGGGCTGTTAATTGGGGTCGTTGCCGCCCTCGCCGCCGTCACTTTCGCCGCCTTCGGAAACCCCGCGCCTGTTGACCACCGTCGTCAGGTTGTCGTTTGGGGAATCGACATCGGTAATCCCAATCAAACGGGCACGCAAGCGGTTATTCGAGCCTTTCAACTGCGGCATCCTGATATCCACATCCAAGTCGCTTCAATGGGAGTCGGCACAACTGATCCGCAGAAGCTGATGACGAGCGTGGTCGGAAACGTCGCGCCGGACATCATGTTCAAAGATCGGGTCGACTTGCCCGACTGGTCGAGTCGAGGTGCATTTCGTTCGCTCGATGATCTCATCGCACGCGATCGCGGCAAGGATCCCTTTTGCCCGCGACCGGAAAACTACTATCCCGCCGCATGGCGGGAAGCATCTTACGACGGCCACGTTTACGGAATCCCGATGGCCCTTGATACACGCGTGCTCTACTGGAATAAGGCGCGCTTCCAAGAACGTGCCGCTGAATTGCGCGCCAACGGCTGCGATCCAAACCGCCCACCGCGAACGTGGTCGGAAGTGCTGCTTTACAACAAAGCACTCACCGAATTCAATCCCGATGGCTCCATTAAGATGGCGGGCTTTATCCCGAATTTCGGAGATTCTTGGCTTTACATTTACGCGTTCCAAATGAACGCACACTTCATGTCTGCCGACGGAAAGACGTGCACACTCGACTCCCCACAGTCCGAAGCAGCGCTCGCATTCATGGTCAAATGCTATG
>JANYLD010000309.1 GCA_025363835.1 Armatimonadota bacterium | reverse complement strand
CAAAAGCGCGAGCAAGAGCTCTCGCACTCCCAAAGGGATGATATGCGATCGAGTGGGACCTACGGCCCAATATCTTGTGACTTCCTTGCGTGGCGCGCGTCTCAACGCTATCATCTCTTTCCTGCCTCCTTGGTGGAAGCGGGACGGCCGTGCGGGCCGTAGGTTGGGGTTATCGGTAGAGCGGCTCTGGGAAACCGGAGAGGGCGCGGGTTCAAATCCCGCCGGGCGAAAGCCTGTGGCTCAGTAAAAAAATCTCCCTTGCCGATCCTTGCCCGCGTTGCCGGATGATGATGTGATGGCGTGATTAAGTGATGAAGTGACCGTTTGAAAGGAGAGTCAACTTCATCACTTAGTCATCTCATCACTCAATCAAAAGAATTCGCGGGCCGGTGGTCTGGGTTACCGAACCTAAAAACCATGCGGAGGCTAACGCCGGAAAGGGCGGCCGAGCTTGAGAAAGCCGGAGGGTTTGGAGCCCAGCCTTTTATCCAGGCTGTAATTTGTCCGCGTCTTGGGAATGTGATCGGTGAAGGGTGATCGGTGATCGTTCTGATTACAGATCACCGAATACTGATCACGAAAAAAAACGTGCGGGCCGATGTTTATGGATTATCGACTGATAATCGGCTGGTCGCTGGTTCGAGTCCAGCCTCGGAGCTTTCGGGCTTCGGGTAGCTCAGATGGTAGAGCAGCAAAAACGGTCCATGGCGCTCCTTGCCCGCGCTTTTCGGATGAGGGATGCGATCTGAGATTTGGGATTTGGGATATGTGATCTCGGATCGTATAATTAGGAAACGTGGGCCGAATGGTTCTCGGTTATCGCTCAACGGGCGTCGGGGTCTGCGAACCCTGGCAGGCGAAAGTCTGTAGCCCACCCGAGGCCGAATACTTGCCCCGGTTTTGGGGATTCAAACCCTCAACCCGATGGGCGGGTTGAGGGATGGATCGCGGAAAGAATTGCGCGGGCCGAAGTTGTCGGGTTATCGAATGTCAATCGAACAAATGTCCGGCGACATGAACTTGCCTGTGCTCTAAATATCGACATGAAAAGAAGTTATCGAACAAATAAGGAGATTCAGATAGCGCTTCGGCTAACGCCGAGTCGCTTCGGGCCCTGACGGCTGCTTGTCTTGAGGACATCTTGTCGAAAGGAGGCCTGAAATCAGGCCTCCTTTTTTGTTTACCACGGCTTTTGCGGGCCGGACGTTAGGGTTATCGGAGCTGGAATAGCTGCTTGCAGCGCCAGACGGGCGAAAGCTCTCTCCCTGGCCAAAACTTGCCCGCAAATTTGGAAATCGAACCCCGGAACGCGGGACTCGGAATTGAGCGAGGTGCGCGACTCGGGATGCGAGATACGAGATACGGCTGCGGGCCGGAGGAAAGGGTTATCAGAACGACCGGAGAAATCCCAGTAGTTGGGCGAAAGCCCATACCCTGACCGCGACTTGCCCGCAGGAGTGAACTGAAGAGAATTTGGAAGACCGATCGACACTACGCGCGCAAGATGCCCGCGATACGCATGGCCAAGATGGCCATGTCACGACCATTGAGGTGAAAAGAATGAAATACGCAAAGCTATTCAACAGAAAGAACACGCCACAGAGCCAGCCGATCCCGGGTACGGACCAGGTCCGGAACTCGGCGGGTGGGTATGCGTGGGCGGTCGATGGTTGGGCGATGCTGGACAGGTTCTTGATCCTCGGAAGCGAGGACGGAACCTACTACGTTGGGGCACGCGCTCTGACCCGCCAGCACGCGGAAAACGCCGAGAAGCTGATCAAGGAAGATGGAGAGCGAGTGGTCGCTCGCATCGTCGAGATCAGCCGGAACGGCCGCGCGCCTAAGAACGACCCGGCCATCTTTGCCCTGGCGCTTGCCGCGTCCGTCGGAAACGACAAGACGCGAGCGGCTGCCTTGGCATCGCTGCCGCTGGTCTGCCGGACCGGAACGCACCTGTTCCAGTTCGCGACCGTTTGCGAAAGCATGCGCGGATGGGGTCGAGGGCTTCGGAAGGCGATCGGAGGTTGGTACAACGGCCAGACCCCGGAAGCGCTCACGTACCAGCTCGTTAAGTACGGGCAGCGTGAGGGCTGGAGCCACCGTGACCTCTTGAGGCTGGCGCACCCGGTTCCGTCCACGGAGCAGCACAAGGTGTTGTACAAGTGGGTGGTGGACAGCGAGATCACGGGAGCGATCCCGATGGTCGAGGCGACCGAGCGGTTGAAGACTGCGTCGTTGGACGAGGCGATGAGCCTGGTCCGCGAGTTCAGGATTCCGCGTGAGGCCCTGCCGACCGAGTTGCTCTCGCAGGCGTCGATCTGGGAAGCCTTGCTGCAGGACATGCCGCTCACCGCGATGATCCGCAACCTGGGGAACCTCTCCAAGTGCGGGTTGCTCGCGCCGGGCAGCGCGGCTGCGGACAAGGTTGTGGCCGAGCTTTCTAACGCCGAAAGGCTGAAGAAGGCGCGGGTGCACCCGATCGCGATCTTGAACGCGATGGCCACCTACGCGGGTGGACGTGGCGTCCGGGGTAGCGGCGAGTGGATCGCGGTGCCGGCCGTTGTGGATGCGTTGGACGCTGCGTTTTACAAGGCGTTCGCAAACGTGGAAGCGACGGGCCGCCGGTTCGTGCTTGGGCTGGACGTGTCCGGTTCAATGCGCGGGACTAAGGTGAGCGGGCTTGTCTCGCTCGAGTGCCGGCAGGGCGCGGGGGCGATGGCGCTGGTGACGGCGGCGGCTGAGAAGACTGTGTACAACGTGGCCTTCGACACCAAGCCGTACTCGTTGGCGATCTCGGGCCGGCAGAGACTCGACGATGTCGTGTCGCTCTTGGCTCGGACCGGAGGCGGTGGAACCGACTGCGCGTTGCCGATTACGTGGGCAACTAAGCAGAAGATCCACGCGGATGCGTTCGTGATTTACACGGACTCTGAAACGTGGTACGGCTCCATGCACCCGGCGCAGGCTATCGACGCCTACCGCCAGGCGACCGGAATTCCGGCGAAACTGGTGGTGGTTGCAATGGCGGCGAACCGGTTCACGGTCGGAAACGTGCAGGACGGCGGAACGATCTCAGTGGTCGGCTTCGACTCGGCCGTGCCTGAGATCATCGCGGATTTTGTGCGGTGACTTTTGGAGCCATCCACCTTTTGTGGGTGGATGGCTCGTAAATCGTAAATCGTAAGTCGTAAATCGCCCGGATTTGGGACCGGCATCGGGTCGCGCCCGATTCCGAAGCCTAATGCAAAGGCCATTTGGAGCGCCCTGCGCCCGCATAGACGCTTCCATCATCACCAACAGCGACGTACGAGTGAACAGGAAACAGGCCGCCAGTCGACTTTCTATATGTGGCAGCGCCCGGAACGTCCTTCTCTTGATACCCCTGGGAAAGCAACTCATTCCGGACGGCTTGTCGCAGAGCGGCATCAGTCTTCAGATTGTAATAGTAAGTGGTCCGCGTAGCATGTTCAGGACCCGAGACGGCATCGCCCTTATGGTCGTAGCGAGCCAAGGTTGATATCCTTGGCATATGGTCGCTCAACCCTGCCAGCGGAGTTGGAACGGTCCAAATAAGGATAGCGGCGGTCGCGATAGCCAGGGCAGGCGCTATAAATGCGAACACACGCTTGGATCTCGACGTCACGTTGATATTATTCGACAGATAGTTTTGAGGCGCTCAGCGCTATCCCCGAAATTGGGTTCGTTTCAATCTTGCAGGCTGCACGCCTGCGCCCGCTTCTTTGCGGTCTTAGTCCCCTCTCGCTCGATCAGCGGATACAACACGATGTACTGGGCCCCAATCAGTGAGTATGAGCGTTCTGACTGGAACGACCTGAGCAATTTGTAGGATTGGTGCAGGGCAGCGCGAAGTACGCGCTCTCCAAGCTTTTAGACGGGTTGGGAGGTTATCGCACCCCGTTGGGGCGCAAGAATTGGTTCACCCGTCTACCCAGTGCTTCGCACCTGGGCTTTAACATTCCGCCCCTTTGGGGCTCGTTTTTCTTTGCGGCGCCGAGCACACCGTGTTCAATGGCTCAGGATGATAAAAACCGGGGATAACGAAGATGCTTAGGGTTGAAACCTACTTGCGGATACACATCCAGCTACCCGTGTGTTCCATCGGCTCAAACCCGCAAGAGGCGTACAGTGGGTGGGCGTCTCGGGTGGCGAGGACCCAGCGCCTCAAGTCCGGGGCGTAGGGGAGATTAAGCGCAAAGGTGACCATCGCCCTTGCTACTCCCTGCCCCCGGAAATCTGGATCCACAAAGACGTCGGCTAGCCAGGCAAACGTCTCCTTGTCGGAGACGATTCGGCAATAGGCAATCTGCCGATTGCCATCGTAGACACCGACCACGTCCGCGGAATTCTGCGCGGCGCGCTCCACTTTGCCTCGGTCCACGCCGGGGCTCCAGTAGGAAGTGGTTAACCAAGAATGAACCACGTCGAAGTCGATGCGGGATAGATCGTTGTCGATCTGAAAGGAGCCGTGGGTCGTCTGCACAAGGCCAAGGCTACTCGGCGACGGGGGCTTCGTCTGGGACTACGTTGCCAGCAAGGAAATGCCAGGCGACGCAGACAAGGATGCCCACCAGGGGCAGGAAGAAGGCGAGGTAATTCGCTCCTGCGAACCGCCGGTTAATCGGAAGGCTCGCTCGATAGAGAACGTCTTCGGGGCTGGAGCCGGTTTGCTGCTGAAAGTGGGTGTAGCCAAATCCGGCGCCAATGACGAGCAGAACAACACCGACCCATTTCCAAGAACCGGGTTTCCCTTTCTGCTCGGCCATGGAGCCCATCCACCAGACCAAAAGGCCAAAAACAGTGAAGATCCCGGGCATTATAAGCGGATCGTACCAATTGGCTTGAGACATCGGCTAAGCAGCCCTCCGTGGGCGGAAACGAGCACAGTTGAAGTGGACGGACAAAGCGGCCTTAAAGTTCGTATCGAGCAGGTCCGCCATCGTCAGGATTTCCGGCCGCGATGCGCTTGACGAATGTGACCAACTCCATCGGGTTGAACGGTTTGGTGAGGTACATATCCGCGCCGTAGTGATAGCCCTCGAAGACGTCTTTATCCTGCGCTTTGGCGGTAAGCATGATAACCGGGAGGCTTTCAGTTTCCGGGTCTTTCCGGAGCGACTTAAGCACCTCAAACCCGTCCATGTACGGCATCATCACGTCTAGAACAACCAGGTTCGGCTTTTCCGACTTGACCTTTTCCAGCCCTTCTTTTCCGTCAAAAGCTGTCACGACGGTGTAACCCTGTCGCTCGAGATTGACCTGGATCAATCGCACGATGTGCCTCTCGTCGTCACACACTAAGATTTTCAGTGGGGGCATTCCTCTGGTTGTCTCCTCGTTCCCTTCCGCGCAAAACGCCGTTCCGACGTGCGTAGGAATCCTACCTGATGATGGTTGGTCTGTCAATTGAATTCAGGACTTGCAGGGAACGGTTGCGGCATTTCGCTTTTTAACCTGTGAGATTCGGATATGAAAAGCACCCTTTTGTGATCCCTCCCGGTTCTTTGTGCACTTTGTGTCGAAGGCTTCGGGACTAGGATCAAACACAAAGAACACGAAGAAGCACAAAGAATCACAAAGGGCTCTGCTTTTTTTCCGCCTGCAATGGAGTGTAATCCTCAATCCAAAATCGAGCAATCCTGCCCGCAGGTAACCTGCGTCCCCGTGAAACTTTGCCGCTTTGAGTTGCTTGCCGAGCCTGGACTGGTGAAGACGGGGATCGTGCATAACGGCAAGATTTATGAGACGGACGGGACCAATCCGATCGCGGTTCATGAGGCCGCCGACGTTCGCCCGCTGCCGCCCGTTGGCTTGCCTCCCACCGTTCGGTTTTTTAGGATTTCCGATACGGAGCTTGCCATCGAGCCAGAAACCCAGCCGCTCTACTTCTATGGCAACCCCGGCGTACTGATCGGGGCAAGTCAGATCGTTTCTTTGCCGGATTTGACGGGTGAGTTGGATTACGAGCCTTATTTGGCATGCGTGGTCGCTCAGGAGGGACTTGGCATCGCTGTTGACCAGGCAGACTCTTACATCCTCGGCTACACGATTCTCAACGCCCTGGTGATGCGGGACGTGGAGCGAGCGGAGGCACGCGCCGGTTGTGGACCGGGGCGGTCGAGGGACTACGCGATGGCGCTTGGACCCGTAATCACCACGCCCGAAGAGCTTGACGACGCGCTCGTCGATGAGGAGAAGGGCCGACGTCATAAGCTGAGCGCTGTCGCTCGCGTGAACGGCGTGGAGCGTCGGCGTGGCGATGTGCAAGACCTGCCCTACAGCTTCGCAGAACTCATCAGCTTTGCGAGCGAGACGTCTCCTGTCAGAGCGGGAGACATCATCGCGATTGGGCCTCTGGTGCTGTCCGAAGAGTCGTTCCGGGCTCTGGAGAACGGCGACGAGATTTCCGTCGCGGTTGAGAAGCTGGGGACGCTTTCGACGAAGATCGAGTAGGGGACGGCGTTTCGGCGGTTCGGCCATGCGGCGGTTCGGCGTTCTTTGGTTCGGCGTTGCGGCTTTGCGGCGTTAGGGCGTTGCGGCTTTGCGGCTTTGCGGCTTTGCGGCGTCGGGACGTTAAATGCCAATCCTTCTGTTCCAAAGATAAAACCTAAGGGAGCCCCACCCTAAGGCCCTAACCCGAGCCCCCAACGCCGAACGCCCTACTGCCGCAACACCGCAACGCCCTAACGCCCTAACGCCCTAACGCCCCAACGCCGCAACGTCCGTTTTCCCCAGCGATTTACGATTTACGATTTACGATTTACCTTCAATCCGGTATACACACGCCCTAGATGAGCGACATAGTCAAGATGAGCCTCGACAACGGGGTGCGGATCCTTGTTGAACCTGTAACCCACGTTAAGTCTGCCGCCGTCGGCCTTTGGTGCAAGACCGGGAGCCGGCATGAGAAGGAAAACGAGGCGGGGATCACCCATTTGATTGAGCACATGCTCTTCAAAGGGACCCAAACTCGAACGGCCCGCCAGATCGCGGAAGAGATTGAGGGCCGAGGCGGGTCTTTAAACGCTTTTACGGACAAGGAGATGACGTGCTACTACTGCCGCACGCTCGCCTCCGAGGTCGAGAACGGCATCGACGTTCTCACGGACATGATGCTCCACTCGCTCATCGACCCGGTGGAGTTGGCACGCGAGGAGAGCGTTGTTTTGGAAGAGATTCGGCGGTCCGAAGACGAGCCGGGCGACCATGTCCATGACTTGCATCTCGAGGCCCGATGGGGGCATCACCCTCTGGGCAGGCCAGTTATTGGCACCAAGGAGTCGGTTGCTGGATTTAAGAGAGAGGACTTGGCTGCCTACATGGGCCGGCGCTACGTGGGAAGCAACGTTTTAATCGCGGTTGCCGGCAACGTTGACCCGGACATCATTCGGAAATCGGCCGAAGTCCATCTCGGCAAAATCCCCGCCGCACCGGGTGAAGAGACCATGGAGAGACCTGAAGGTAAGCCCGGTCGGAACATGGTCAAGAAGGACGTCGAGCAGGTCCACTTTTGCATCGGCACCGATGGCGCATCGGTCTACGATCCCGACCTTTACACCCTGATTGTCATGGATGGCGCACTGGGCGGAAGCATGAGCAGCCGCCTCTTCCAGGAGATTCGCGAGAAGCGAGGACTGGCTTACGCAGTTGGCAGCTATATGCTCAGCTATTCGGCAGGCGGTGTTTATACGGTCTATGGCGGGACCAGCCTTGAGAATTGGCAAATGGTGCAGGACCTAGTCCATGAGGAGTTCAAGAAGTTCATGAAAGATGGGTTATCGGCCGGCGAGCTCGAACGGACCAAAAAGAACTTGGCCGGCAATCTGGTGCTCTCCCTGGAGGGTATGAGCAGCCGGATGATGCGGATGAGCCGGAATGAGATGAACCACGGCCGCGAGATTCCGATCGAGGAGACGTTAGAAAAGATTGAGGCCGTAACCAATGAAAAACTGATCGAGCTGGCGCGGCGCGTCTTGCCGGACGAGAAGATCAGCACCACCGCGATCGGCCCTTTTGAGGCGTAAATGGCAGCCGTTGAGGTCCCGCGCACGGCGACACTGGTTCGATCCCTGATCGCAACCATGCGCCATGCCAAGTCGGACGACGAGTTGCTTGCGGAGATGGCTTCCCTCATAAGAGGGCACACGGGCGCGGAGTCTTGCGACATCTTGGTGAAGGACTTCAAGGAGTCGCTCGTATTGCGTGCCAGCACGGTGCATCCGGAGTGGCTCTACCGGTTGAAGATCTATAAGGGCATCGGCTTGTCTTGGGAAGCTTTGCAGACGGCCAAGCCGGTCTTTATACAAAAAGAAGCTGAAAAACATCCTCATTTCCGGCGATACCCCGGTTACGAGATGCCCGTGGAAGGCCTTTCCATCCTGCCCATGTTCAACGAGCAGAACGTTGCCTTTGGGGTGGTGTTGCTGCGGAAGTCGGCGCCATGGCAGTACCGCTCGGGCGAGAAAAAAGATTTGGAGGAGATCGGGCTCGTTGTGGGCGAGTGTCTCGTGGCGTTTAAGGCGACATTCCAGAGCGGCAAGCCCGCCCAAAAGCTGGGGGCGCTTAGTGAAGTTTCTAAGACGATCACGAACAGCCCCTATCTCGAGGAGATTCTGCAGCTTTTGGTGAACCTGACCGCCCAACAGTTCAACTACCGCGTCTGCACTGTGCGCTTGCTGGATGAGAGCCGGCAAGAGCTGGTCCTGCGTGCCACTCAGGCACCGGCTAAGGCCTATGCCCGCAAGCGGGCAATTCACTTGGGTGAATCGATCGCAGGCAAGGCGATTGCCGAGAACCGCCCCATCATCGTGCGCGATGTGCAAACGGAGCCGGACTACATCGGACATGACCTCGCTGAAGAGCAAGGGCTGCGCTCCATGATCTGCGTGCCCTTGTCTATTCACAACCGGGCGGTTGGCGTCCTAAGCTGCTACACGAGTGAAGTCCGCTACTTCCCTGCGGACGAGATCAAGGCTCTGGAGGCACTGGCAAAGCAGGCCGCAATGAGCATCGAACACGCCAAGCTGCAGGTTCGGCACACGTTGATGCAGGAGATGCATCACCGGGTCAAGAACAACCTCCAGCAAATCGCTTCACTGTTGCGTTTACAGATGCGTCATGGCAATTACCAGACTTTGGAGCAGGCCCTCGAGGATTGCCTGTCTCGCATATTGGCGATCGCCGCGGTGCACGATTTACTCAGCCGGGAAGACTTGGACCATGTGGGACTGAAGTCGATTGCCAACACCCTGGTCCAGCATCAGCAGGGGTCTTTGATGTTGCCGGACCGGCATGTGCGGTTTGAAGTGCGAGGCGACGATGTTCACTTGAGCACGTCTCAAGCTACACAGATTGCGCTCATCCTTAATGAGCTACTGATGAACGCTGTCGAGCACGGTTTTCACGAAACACTCAGCGGCGAAGTCCACATCAATATCGAGGAGAGGGAAGGTGACGTTGCCCTTTGGGTCTCCAATAGCGGCGACCCGCTTCCGCCTGATTTTGATATGGCCAAGCAGAGCCATTTGGGGCTCCAGATCGTGGAGAGCCTGAGCCGCGCGCTGGGAGGGCGGTTTATTATTGAGAATCGGCTTGGCTGGGCGGTTGCAGAGGTCCGCTTCCACCGAGCGAGCGGGGAGTAATCCTGAGGTGCTACTGCGGATTCTTCAGATGGGAATGGACGTACAGGACAACCGCTCCAAGTGAGGCTGCGATGAAGCCGACCATGCAGGCAACTTGAGGCACCCACTCTGGCGACTCGATCCAGGTCGTGGCGCCGACGGTGATAACAAATCCTAAGAGACCGGTTGCGATCAATCCCTTGCCAACGAGCCTTGTTGTCCTGAGAGCTAGAGGCGAAACGGCCCTCTCCACCGCTCGAATATAGACGGTTGCCCCGCAAGCCGGGCAATGCGGCACACCGACCTCATACTCCGATCCGCAGGCCGGGCACCTGCCTCTCGCCAGTTGAGTCCTGTTCATCATTCTCCTTTGTAATTGGCTTTCTTCAAGCGGAAGTCTTCATGGGCGTTCGCTGGCCGGTAGGCCACAAATTTACGAGTTGAGACAGGTCACGCTCCGTTACTCCATCGCAGGCACACCCAAGCGAGAGCGCCCGCGACAGAGGTGCAGGTCACGCCTATCAACAAAACTTGTGCTCCGCCATGGTCAAACTCACCGCCAAGGATGAGCATCGCGCACAAGAATAGCGCAGAGGCTGCCACCAAACCGAATAGCACGGCGGTCAGTGTCAATGACATTAGCACCCACCAAGGAGCACTTATTGTTCGCTTGTCTCGATTCGGAGGCAGTCTCTCCATTTGGGCTTTGGCAGAGGTGTGCTTCCTAGCTGACCCTTTTCCTCCTCAATCAGGTAGGGGCAACGGGCGATTGCGCGTATTGTCCGCTATATCTCCCTGGGCCATCTTCAACATGAAGTGAGCCAATGCCCAGTAAACGCACCCAAAGACCAGGGCGGGAATAATGCCTGTCCACACGCCGATTACACAGAATGTAAAGCAGTAGATCGCGGCGAGACCGGCCGGGCATCCGACGACGAAATACAGGGCCGTGGAGAAGAACACGAGGATGGGCGCGCGAGGTAATTTCGGCAGGCCATAGCCGCATGAAGCGCAGTAGGGCAGTTCGCCTTCCATGCCGGCCGCGCAGTCGGGGCACGTCATCTCCAATATCTTCGTCAGAGGGGCCGGGCTTTCCATCGCCATCCTTCAATCGCTACTACGATTCTAGACGACAATGTTTGGCAGCAATTGATTCCCGCCTTTGTTTTGCAGACCTTGGTTGACGTTGGCGAGAAACAAAGAAATCAATCCACCACGTCGACTGAGACTTCCGGCACCATCCCGATGCGCGCGCCTTCGCTGAGGAGCAATTTGATGGCGGTGATGCCCTGGTCGCCCATATCGAGCGTTCGGTCGTTAACGTACATGCCCACAAACTCGTCGCTCGTGGATACATCCATCCCGCGCGCAAATTGGAGCGCGTAGTCCAGCGCCTCTTTGCGATGGCTGAGACCGGCGCCAATACTTTCGCGCATGCACCGGCTGACCTCGGTTACAACGTCCGGGCCCAAGTCTTTGCGCACCACGTTCACGCCAAGCGGAAGGGGGAGACCAGTCTTGCCTTTCCACCATTTGCCCATATCCGCTAGAAGGGTGAGGCCGTCTTTCTCGTAGGTGAGCTGGCCTTCGTGGATGATGAGTCCCGCCTTGTAGCGGCCCTCTTGGATGGCGGGGATGATCTCATCGAATGGGACGATTTCGTACTTCGGCTTGATGCCTGCGCCCAGTCTGTCGGCAAACCAGAGGTGCAGTTGCAGGAAGGCCGATGTGTATTTGCCAGGCACGGCGATGACCGTGTCCTTCAATTCTTCGTGGGTGATCGTGCCCTTCGTGACGATCATGGGTCCGTAGCTCTCGCCAAACGATCCGCCGTGGCGCAGCAGGGCGTAGCGGCCGGCCACGTAGGCGAAAGCGTGGACGGAGATCGCGGTGGACTCCAGCTTCCCTTCCATGGCCCAATCGTTGAGAGTCTGGATATCTCGGAGAATGTGCTCGAACTCGAGCTCGGTCTTAACTTGGCCCTTGGCCAATCCCCAGAACATGAAGGCATCGTCGGAGTCAGGGCTATGCCCCAATCGAATTTTCATCGGCGCTGATAGCGTACCGCTTCAACCCATGATTTGTTGGGCTCGCAAGTTCAAGAGCGGGCGATTGGTTGGTAGCATTCCGTCGGTTACAGTCAGGTCCTTCGACTCGGGGACTCGCTCAGGATGACAAAAATGGGGCCTCATTTCTCACAGATCTGGGAGCGATTCGTGTTCAATGATTCGGGACGGCAAAAGCGTGGGACGAGAAATTCGGAAATCACTTCATCACTTCATCGCTTCATCACTTCATCATAAAGAAGTGAGCGAAAGAGGTCCCACGCTGAGTCCGAGCAAGATCACCACCTACTTGGCATGCCCGGTCAAGTTCCGATGGACGTACGTGGATTCGCGCGGGCGCTGGTATTTGCGGTCGAAGAGTTACTACTCCTTTGGGACCACCCTCCACCGGGTGCTGGAGCGGTTTTATGACTCTAAGGAGACCGGCGTAAGCACGACGGAAGAAGTCTTGGCAGCTTACGACGAGAGCTGGGTTGACGCTGGGTTTTCCTCTGCGGAGGAGATGCAGGAGGCGTATGGCGAGGGCGTTGAGATTCTCGAGCGGCACGTGGCGGAGACGATGGTGAAACCAAAGATCGCCAACACCCTCTACCTTGAGCGCCTCTTCACCCACAAAATGCGTGGATTCAAACTGGTGGGTCGCGTAGACCGGGTGGACGAGCAT